>JAAZIY010000108.1 GCA_012800625.1 Lentisphaerota bacterium | reverse complement strand
GTGTGTCTTCGTGGCCCTTCGTGCCTCTTCGTGTCCTCCCCCTCCCCTCTTCGTGGCCTCCCCCTCCCCTCTTCGTGTGCCTTCGTGTCCTCCCCCCTTTTTTTCTTTCTATGAGCCAGGCTTCGACATTGGGCATTGAGCAGCGCCGCACTGCTCGTCGTTATGCGGTATATTCGGCACTTTATGGCACTATTGCCGAGCTGCTCTTGGACGGCAGCGCGGTGATCATCAGCTATATTGGCTTGCTTGGTGGCAGCAATATGTTTTCGATGCTGTCCAGCAGTCTAGGCAGTATCGCCTATGTTTTATTATTATTGCCGATGACGGTTTTCACTGAGCGTCTGGGACTTAAGGCCTCAGTGCGCGCGGCCTGTTATCTAGGTTGCCTCGCCTATATGGTGATGGCTGCGGCGCCCTGGTTTGGCTCTTCTGCCAGCACTGTGGTGATAGCAGCCGCATTTATTTACTGCCTGACCAAGCCGCTGTATCTCAATGCCTGGTATCCACTGCTGGACAGTTTTCTCCTGCCCCAGGAGCGCGCTTTATTTTTCGGGCGCATGCGTTTTCTGTATCAGCTTTTAAGTTCGGTCTTGTTTTTACTTTTTGGCGCATTGATGGGCAAAAATCCGCCTTTGATTTTTTTTCAGGTCATCATTGCCTTGTCTGCGCTCAGCATACTGGGTCGCAGCTACTACGTTGAGCGTTTGCCCATCGTCTGCGAGAAGCGGTCTGTGCGCGGCTATGATTTCGCTGCCGCCTTCAGGACTGCCATTCGCAACTCTCCCCTGACCGGTTTTTCAGTTTACGTTTGCTTTGTCACTCTGGGTTACACTTCCATAGTTCCTCTGGTATATATTTATATGAAGAGCCACTTGCAGTTGCCTCCCAACAGCGTGGTAAGCATTTCCGGTTTGGCCATGAGCGGGGTTATCGTCGGCTATCTCTGTGCCGGGCCTCTGCAGGGTCTGTTAGGCACCAAGTGGCTGCAAGTACTTTGTCATTTAAGCTTTGCGGCAATTTGCCTAGGTTGTTTTTCCTGCGGCAAGGAGAACCCCAACTCATATATTTGGCTGACCGTGTTGCTTATAGTCCAGGGTTTTGCGGCGGCTTGTTTCGGTGTGTGCTTCTCTACCGAGATCATGGCTTTGGCCAGCCCGGGCAACAAGGTTATGGCTAGTGCCTTCTGCAATACCTATTCTTCGGCTGGCGCCGCGCTGGGTCGCGGCGGCACTTCTCTGGTGCTGGGCAGCATGCTGCTGGCGCCAAGCTGGCAGCTGGGAGACCGTGCGGTTAGCAGCTTCCAAAGCCTGTTCCTGATATATGCCCTGTGGCTGCTCTTCTGTTTGCTCCTCCTGGTACTGGTGCCAGCCGTGGTGCCGGAGCACCAGGACTATTACCAGCCCTAGAAGGGAGCTCACGAAGCGGCTTATACTTTTTTATGTTTCCAGGTACCCATTTTGAACCAGATAACGGTGATCATGCCGTAGACCACCTGTGTGAAGGCCATTGCTATCCAGATGCCGGTGGTGCCGTAGCGCGGCGCCATAATATGTGCCAGCGGCACTTGAATGCCCCAGAGAGCGAAGGCATTGATAATAAAAGGCCCCAGGCTGGCGCCGGCTCCGCCCAGTGCTCGGCTGAGTATAATGCTGAAGGCGCTGAATATATAGACCAGTCCTTCGACGCGGAAGTATTCCGAGCCTACCTGCACTGCTTCGGGGTCGGAAGTAAGGAATATTTTCAGGAAGAAGGGTGCCTGGGTCAGCATGAGTATGCTAGCCAGCACCATAACGATGGCCTCGATGCGCACTGCCAGCCAGGCGGCCTGCTCGGCGCGTTCGGGTCTTCCCGCTCCCAGGTTTTGTCCCACCATGGTGGCCGAGGCATTGCCGAATGAGAAAGCGGGCATAAGAATCATCATATTAAGCCTGGTTGCTATGCTGTAGCCGGCCAGCGGCGGTGTGCCGAAGGGTGCCACGATGCGGAACATAACTGCGTTCATGAGGCTGCGCAGCAGCATTTGGCCGGCTCCGGGCAGTCCTATTTTAGTGATGCGCCAGCAGAGGTTCAGGTTAGGCTTCCAGTCTGTCAGGCGCAGTTTGAGGTGCACCTTGCCGTTGCTCAGCAGCCACAGCGACATGGCTGCCGCGCTGGCCTGCGCGATGACGGTGGCCCAGGCGGCACCGACCACGCCCATGCGCGGAAATGGTCCTATGCCGTAGATCATCAGGGGGTCGAGCACGATATTGATGATGTTCGAGAGCGCCATCACCTTCATCGGGGTCCAGGCGTCTCCGACGCCCTGCATGGCGGCATTGCCCAAAAAGAGTATGAAAATGGTGAAGCTGCAAGTCAGCGAGATATTCAGGTAACTCAGTCCGGCCTGAATAACATCCTCGGGCGTGTTCATCCATTCGAAGATTTGTCGTTTAAAGAAGAATCCTGCCAGGGCCACGAGGAGTCCGAAGAACAGCGATATAATGAGCACCTGTCCGGCGGTTTTGGCTGCCATGTCATGTCTTCCCTGGCCGGTGAAGCGCGACACCATGGCGATGATGCCCACCGATGCGCCCATCATAAAGGGTGTGAGCACAAAAAGTATGGTGCCGCTGCCGCTGACCGCGGCCACCGCGCTGCTGCCTAGATTGCCGACAAAGTAGAGGTCGATCATGCTCTGCAAATTCTGCAGCAGAGCCTGCACCAGCATGGGAGTGGCTAGACTGAAAAGACCAGTCAACAGACTGCCATCGGTGATTTTCGTGTTCTTGACTGACATGATGTATATAATGGAATAGATTTATGGTAAAGCGGATACTATAATGGCATAATCGGCAGTGAGGCACGGCGAACCGCAAAAAGCCGGGGTTTTGTGGGACGAATCGGGGGAATCGGACGAATCGGACGAATCGGGGGAATCGGGGGAATCGGACGAATCGGGGGAATCGGACGAATCGGACGAATCGGATGAATCGGGGGAATCGGGGGAATC
>JAAZIY010000107.1 GCA_012800625.1 Lentisphaerota bacterium | reverse complement strand
TCCCTGTAATCATCGACATATTCCAACCATAAAGACGAAAGTTGATGTAGATCGGCATATTCGTATGAGGTTACATAGGGCGGACTGGTTATGATCATATCAACCGGGGGGATATCCAAAGAATCACTTAAAAAATTTCCCGTCACAATGTTCGAATCAGCGTCGCTCAGGCTTCCCGTTTCCTGATTTGCGCCATACATCATTTTAAATTGCTCTCCAAAGGCGTCAATGACCTTGGAAATTCTTTTGTGAGGATCGACTTGAGGCTTGATGGATTTTGTCAGCCAGCGAGATGTTGGTTTCAAAATGTTTGAGAAGGCACAGAGAAAAAACAGTCCGTAGGCATTGTTTTCTGGCGTTACAGAAAAAATGGCATTTTTTAAATGAGCCAGTTCATTGTACTGCTCTTTGAAATACCAATATTGCAAACGTTCGGGAGCAGATTCAAAACAATCTACGGGGCAGGACTCCGTGTATTTGCTCAAAATCTTGTCATAATAACTCCGAAGCGTTTCTGATTGATACTTGCCGCTCTTGACTTTGGCAATGAGGGTCGCGACAGGGTTTATGTCGCAACCCCAGAAATCAATCGAGCTACGCTTGGCCTCGAAGGCAGTAGTCCCGCAGCCACAGAATATATCTGCAATACGCGCAGGAGGGCTTGCGTTGTCCCTCTTCCAGAAAGCCAGGGCTTTGCTTGTAATGAATGCAGGGAATTTTGCCGGATATGCATGAATTCTGTGCATTTTCTGCTCACGTTGAACACTTGTGTTCCAAAAAGGGTCTATAGGGACATGTTCAAAGTGAAAATCATGTATTGAGTCAATGCAAATCATGGCTTTGCCCCCTGTCTGCTACCCCCGATTTTTTGAAACTGACTGACAAGCTTTTAGTCGCGTTCCAAACTTGAGGCCCGAAGAAAAAAGTGGCGTTTGGACTTAAAAAACACAAAAGCCAGTCTGGGTAATTTTATCAGCAAAATTAAAGAAAGGACAAGCTTTTGTGAAAGTTCAGATTCTCTTAGACTATAGCGTTAAACTCTCTGATTTCAACCGCAAGGTTCTTGTTTCCGTTTTTAGGCCTTCGTGTGTCTTGGTGTGACTTCGTGTGTCTTTGTGTCCAAATCCCTGCCAGGCCGCCTGCGCCAGCTTGGCTAGGATTGATTTTTTCTCGCTCATAATTCCTCAGCCAGGTGGAGTTTTCTGATTTCCTCGGCACTTTCCAGGCAGCGCCCATCGCTGGCTAGCAGGTCGGCATAGACCAGCAGCCAGGGCACTTGCTGCTCAAAGCGCCGGGTTGCAACAGGCCACAAAAAAGCCCTTGAACTACAAAGGCACACGAAGGGGGAGGACACTAAGGGGCACGAAGAGACACGAAGGCACACGAAGGGCTTATGCGGCGCCTGCCCGTTTTGATTTGTTGGGAAAATGGAGCCGGATAAAGCAGAAAAATTCGATGAAATAGCCTAAAAAACGCAAATTTCCTGCTAAAATTCTAATTTTAGACGAAGATGACTTGGTGTGTCTTTGTGTGGCTTTGTGTGTCTTAGTGGCCAAATTCTTGAGGGGCAACTTGTTGTATCTGGTCTGAGTCAGGCTCTGCCTTTACTGCAAGAGCATATTGAGGTCTTTGGCGTGCAGGGCAAAGCCTTTTTGAGGCGCGGCCTCCAGTAGGCTGTCGGCCAGGCGGCGCTTGCTTTGCTGCAAGAGCAGCAGTTTTTCCTCGACCGTGTTTTTGCAAATCATCTTATATGCGAAGACGGCGTTTTTCTGTCCTATTCTATATGCCCGGTCTATGGCCTGCGCTTCTGCGGCCGGGTTCCACCAGGGATCGAGTATAAACACATATTCCGCGGCGGTCAGGTTTAGCCCTACTCCACCGGCCTTGAGGCTGATAAGAAACAGGGATATATCCGGGTCTTGCTGGAATTGCCGCACCAGTTCTTCCCGGTTTTGGCTGGCTCCGTCCAGATAGCAGTATTTCAGTCCGGCTTGTTGCAGTGCCGGCTGCAGCAGTTTTAGAAAACGCGTGAACTGCGAGAAGACCAGTGCTTTTTTGCCGGCCTGGGCGAGTTCTTGCAGCCGTTCGAGCAAGTATTCCTGCTTGGCTGATACCAGTGTGCGGTATTTATCATTTAAGAGTCCCGGATGGCATGCAGCCTGTCTTAGGCGCAGCAGTGCGCTGAGCGCCTGGAAGTTGCCGCCGGCAGCGCCGCCCTGCCCGGCTTTTTCCTGCATCTGTCGTTGATAATACTCTTTGAGTTCATCATAGTAGGCCTGTTGCTCACGGTCCATTTCGCAGTAAAGCAGCTGCTCGCTCTTAGGCGGCAATTCTTTTGCAACCGCTTCTTTGCTGCGGCGCAACAAAAAGGGGCGCATGGCATTTTGCAGATCGGCCAGCTGCCGCTCGCTGAGACTGAACTGCTGGCGCTGAAAAAAATCCAGGAATCTTTTTCCCAGCATTCCCGGATTAAGAAACTCCAGTTGCGAGAACAGCTCGGCCAGGCTGTTTTCGATGGGCGTGCCGGTCATGCAGAGCCGGTGTTCGGCGTCCAGGCTGCGCACTGCTTTGGCGGTGGCGCTGTCGGGGTTTTTAATGGCCTGCGCCTCATCCAGGATACAGTAGTCGAAGCGTTGTTTTGCCAGCGGCAGCGGATCAGAGCGCACTGTGCCGTAGGTGCTCAGTATCAAGTCATATTTCTGCAGCTGGCGCAGCAGGCGCTTTCTCTGCGGCCCCAGATACAGGCCCAGGCGCAGTTGCGGCGCGAAGCGCTCGGCCTCCGCGCACCAGTTGAAGACCAGCGAACGCGGCAGCAGCAGTAACGAGGCTCGGCTTGTTTCCAGCGATTTGCGCCAGGCCAGCAGTGCCAGCACCTGCACGGTTTTGCCCAGTCCCATATCATCGGCCAGGCAGACTCCCAGGCCGGCCCGGCACATTTGCTGCAGCCAGGCCAGGCCGTCTGCCTGGTATGGGCGCAGCTGCGCTTGGAAGCCGGCGGGCAGCACAGGGGGTTGCGGCTGTATTTGCCGCCAGTCTTGCAGGGCGGCGCTGAATTTGCCGTCGCAGTCTTGCAGCCGCTCTTGCAGCAGTGCGTTTACCAGGGCGGCCTGCTGCCGACGTATGCGGATTTTCTCGCCTTGCAGCTCGCCGATCTCGGTCAGGGCGGTGAAATTCTCCAGCCATTCCTGCGGCAGCAGACCATAGGTGCCGTCATCAAGCCTGACGCTGTTTTGTCCTCTGCGCATGGCCTGCAACAGGGCAGGCAGGGGGACGCTCTGTCCGTCAAACTGCAGGCCGGCATTGATTTCCAGCCAGTCCATGCCGGCGCCTTGCACCAGGGCTTTTTTCTCTTTGGGCTTGCGATAGGTTTTGCCGGCGGCATTGATATGCCAGTCCTCCATCACCAGGCTATGCACTGCCAGGTCCAATCGGCTGGGCAATAGCCTCCACAGCAGGTTGTCTGCTGTCATTGGCTGGAAATTCAAGCTTTGCAGGCGCAGTATGAGGGCCTGCTCGGCAGCCGGATCACGTTGCAGCAAGATATTTTCACTGTCGGCGCTCAGCAGCCGGTATTTTTCATTTGGCGAGACGGTTTTGCCGGCGTAGTCAAAGCTCAGCTCGGCCTGCAGTTGTTCTCTGCCGGCGTGTTTGAACTCGGCGCTCTGCACATACAGCCTGCCCGTCGGCTTTGTCTGCACGATATCCAGTTGCAGGCCGGGGGGCAGGCTCAGGCTTTGAGCCGGGGCTTGGCTCTTGAATTCCGCTGCCAGCCGCAGGGCCTCTGAGCGCGTAAAAAGCGGTTTTTTGCCCTGCCATATTTGCCTGAGCAGCTCCGGCTTGAAGCCCAGGTCCAGCTGCCAAAGCCGCCTGGCATAAAGCGCCAGGCCGGCATCGGAGAGAAACTCGAGTTGTTCCACCGGGATTTCGCCCTCGGCACTCGAGTAGCTAGCGTCCAGCATATATTGTTGCGGGGAATTTGCCTGCAGGCGGAAACTAGGCCTGAGCTTAATTCCCGGTGCATAGTCAAATCGTTTGAAACGAAAAGGTCTGGCGCCACTGTCGTAATAGCGCAGATTATCCTTGCCTGCCAGCAGCAAGAGCAAGTCGTCCAGCTGCGCCTGGCTGACCATATATGCATGCTTGAGCAGCGGGTGCCGCGCGGCGTTTTTGCGCAAAAACTCCAGCAGCGGGATTTCGGCTTCGGCGACATAATGGGTTTGTAGCCCTGGGTCCAGGGCGCGGCATAGGGTTTTGCCCTGGTGGTTTATGCTGCGCCACCACAGCTCCAGGCTGAGTGCGCGACCATGACCGGCAGTGCCGGCTATGTCTATAACGTATAAAAGCGTGGCCCCCTCATCGTCTCCGGTTTGCGGCAGAAAACGCAAGGGCGGCAAAGCGGCGGGCGGGGGCGAAAAAGCCGGCTCGGACTCGGGGCGCGGTTTTTTTACCGGAGTCACATATTCATAAACCGGCTCTGCGGCTGTGGCAGCATCCTCGCTGCTTAAAACGATGTTCTTGCCAATATTGCGGCGCAGGCTCTTGCCCAGTGCTTCCTGCTGGCTGGCCGACAGCAAGGCAGCCCAGAGATGGGCGCAATAACGCCCGACCCGGAATTCGGCACAGTCGCAGCGGGCATGCAGGCGGCGGTTTTGCAGACTGAGCCGAACCTCATGCAGAGAAGTGTCTAATACCTCCGACTCGAACAACTCCTCGCTGCCGAATAGGGGCGACACCTGGCCGGAGTCGAATAGGACGGAACCGGAACGACGCAGCGCTTCGCTAAAATTGTCGGCGAATTTGTTTAACATTGGGAAGCAGAGGGAGCGGGAGCGGGAACGGGAACGGGGAGCACGCTAAAGCGTGTACTACATACGTGGGACGGGAGCGGGGAATTGGTTTTAGCTGTTTAGGGTTACGATGGTGACGCCTGCGCCGCCGCTGTCCTGATGGTCTTTGCCGGGTCTATAGCTGTGGACCATGCTTTGTGAGGGCAACCACTGATGTATGCCCTCCCGCAGCCTGCCGCTGCCGAAACCATGCACGATGCGCAGTTCATGCAGGCCTGCCAGCAGGCAGTCATGCAGGTACGATTCCAGTTTTTCTATGGCCTCGTGCACTCTTAGGCCGACAAGATTCAGTTCATGGCTGGTCTGCCCCTGGTAACGCGGCAGGCTCAGCTTGACGACAGCGGGCTGCGGCGGGGCAGCCGCCGTCTTGGCGCGCTGCAAATCGGAGGCGGGCATATCGAAGGAAATGCCGTCAATCAGGACCTCTGCTTTTTGCTGATTAGCCGTAACCGTGCGGATATTGCCGTGAGCCTGCAGTTTCTCCACCCAGACCCGCTGTCCTGGGCGCAGCTCCTGTGCTTGAAGCGGGCGGGCGGGCCGCTCGCGGCTGCGCCGCATCCCCTCCTGCAGCTTTTTCTCTTTGTCAGCGAGCAATTCCCTGGCCTGGCGCACTGACTGCTGGAAGGCGGGGCTGTCTTTCTCCTTGCCGGCGGGGGCATTTTCCCGCACTTTGGCGATGCTTCGTTCCAGTTCCGCCCTGCTGTTAGCCACCAGGGCCTCGGCCTGCTGATAGGCTTCGCGCATAAGCTTTTTGCGTTCTTTGCGCAGGCTGTTTAACTCTTCTTGCAGGGCCTGTTTGTCGCGCAGCAGCTGGTCTCTGGCCTTTTTCGCCTCTTCGGCCCGGCTGCTCAGTTTTTGCTGCTGCGTTTCCAGCTTGAGCAGCACTTCTTCGAGGCGCAATTGTTCGCCGGAGAGCATGCTCTGGGCGTTTTCCAGCAAGCTTTGCGGCAGTCCCAGGCGTTTGGCGATAAGCAGGGCGTGACTGGCTCCGGGCCGTCCTATATCAAGGGCGTAGTCGGGTTCGAGGCTGTCCACATTAAAGCGCACCGCCGCATTAAGCATATTCGGCTTGCTGTGCACAAAGTTCTTCACCATGCCCAGGTGGGTGGTGGCGATGCACAGACTGCGGTTTTGGCTTAACTCCTGCAAAATGCCGCAGGCTATGGCGCCGCCTTCGAGAGGATCGGTTCCTGAGCCTAACTCGTCGAGCAGCACCAGCGAGCGGCTTTTGGCGCTGCCCTTAATAATTCTGGCGATATTGCCTATATGCGCGCTGAAAGTGCTCAGGCTAGCCTGCAATGACTGCTCGTCGCCTATATCGGCAAAGACCTGCTCGAAGACCACAAAGCGGCTTTCCGGGTCAGCCGGCAGCGGCAGTCCGCTTTGCGCCAGCAGGCTGAGCAGGCCCACGGTTTTCAGGGCCACAGTTTTGCCGCCGGTATTTGAGCCAGTGATTAACAGGCTGCTGCAATTTCTGGGCAGCTCCAGGTCCAGCGGCACTACTTGGCGTTGCCCGCCTTCCTGCTTGAACTGAGCCAGCAGCAAAGGGTGGCGCAGGCGGCGCAATTTCAATTCCGGGCCGAACTTAGGCAGTCTGCAGTCATACAGCCTGGCCCAGCGGGTGATGGCGGCGGCGGCGTCCAGCTCGGCCAGAGTCTCCTGATTCCTCTTGAAATGCGGCAGATGCGCTCTGAGCAAGGCGCTCAGCTCGGCGAGTATGCGGCGCAGTTCATCGCGTTCCTGCAATTTCAGGCTGGCCAGTTCATTGCCCATAGCCAGGCTGGCGGCCGGTTCCAGGAACAAGGTTTGGCCGCTGTTTGACTGGTCATGCACCAAGCCGGGCAGCATGGCTTTGGCCTCGCGGCGCAGCGGCAGCACATATCTGCCATTGCGCATGGTGACAAAGCGTTCCTGCCAGGCATCCTCAAGCTCGGGTTGTTTGAGCAAGGACTCGAGGCTG
>JAAZIY010000106.1 GCA_012800625.1 Lentisphaerota bacterium | reverse complement strand
GGCCTGCTGCACCGCTTCTATGGCCAGGGCGGTCTTTTTGGCCTCTTCCTCCCATTTGGTCTTTTCGCTAATCACGCTGCGCGCCTTTTCCTCGGCCTGGCGTTTGAGCGCTTCGAGCTTATTCTGCTCGGCCTCGGCCTGTATTCCGGCTTTTTCGCGCTGCAGCCTAGCTAGTTCGGCCTTGGCTTCGGCAGCCTCTTTCAGAGCTTGCAAACGTTCAGCCTCGCGCTGCAGCTTCTCCAGGCCGGCGGCGTCCTCCTGGCTGCTTTTTTGCAGTTGCTCGGCTTGTTGGCGCAGCAAGGCCAGTTTTTGCTGTTCCTCCAGCAGCAGCTCCTGCTGTTTGGCATGTTCTTTCTTTAGTTCCTCGCGCTGTTTGGCCAAGGCGCCGGGCAGCGCGTCCGCAATGGTGGCGTCTTCCTGGCTGGCCTCGCGCTCCTCGTCCAGGCTGACATAATCGGCATGCACCCAGGCGCTGGCATTTTCGGGGGGCTGCACCTGCGTCCAGCCGTCGGTCGGCGCTCCGATGCGCTTCAGCCTGGTTCCCTGGGGCACGTGGAAGTAGGGCGTGAAGAAGTCGCCGGCTCCGGCACTGAGGAAGCAGGTGTCGCCGAGCACCTGGCCGGCCTCGTCCAGACTGTCGCTGCGCACCCAGGCGCGCACGGACTCGGGCAGCAGTATCTCGTACCAGTCCTCCTTTTTCGAGAGCACCTGCACCGCCTCGCCTTTTTTCAATTGTGTCAGGCGCTCATAATAGGAGGCCGGCTTGGCGCGCACGATGAGCGACTCGCTGCTCACTCGCCCGGGCCGCAGGCCGGAGTCCTGAGCCAGTGCCGAAAAGATGAAAACACAGAGCAGGAGAGGCAGACAGAATAAGGCAAATGTTTTTTGCATGCTATACCTTCTTGTTGTTCTTTGCTCGAAGCTTCACGGCGCTGGCAGAATTCATTTTGGACACTAAGACACACTAGGCAGGCTATGGCTGTTCGGGTTTGAAGTCCGGCGGGCAGCAGCGGCAGTCGGCCTGGTCGCACTCCTTGCCGTCCCAGCAGTAGGTGCACAGCGATTCCGCCGGCAGGCCTATGGCCTCTACCATATCTTGCATACGCTGATATTTCAAGCTGTCAAAGCCCATTTCGCGGCGTATGCAGTCTATCATGGCGGCATGTTCGGCGGAGTCCTCGTCGACGTACTTGGGCAGATTGCCGTTGATGTCGCCCTCGAGCTGCTTAACCGCCCGGCGAGCGATCAGCTCGTTGTCGCTGCGGCTGGGCGAGAAATTAAGATACTTGCAGCTAAAGAGTATGGGCGGACAGGCGGTGCGCAGGTGCACCTCCTTCACGCCGAACTCCGGCAGCCGGGCAAAGGTGTTCTTAAGCTGGTTGCCGCGCACAATGGAGTCCTCGCAGAACAGCAGGCGCTGTCCCTTGATGAACTCGGAGATGGGCAGCAGCTTCATCTTGGCCACCTGCCTGCGGTTCTGATGTATGCTGACAAAGCTGCGCGCCCAGGTGGGAGTGTATTTGACGTAGCTGCGACGGTAGGGGATGTCGGCCTTGACGGCATAGCCCAGGGCATGGGCGGTGCCGGAGTCGGGCACACCGGCCACCGCGTCAACCTCTATGCCCTGGTCGCGCCTGGCCAGAGCCTCGCCGCAGCGGTAGCGCACCGCCTCGGTGTTGATCCCCTCATACGAAGAGGAGGGGAAGCCGTAGTATATCCAGAGGAAGGCGCAGATGCGCAGATGCGCCTGCGGCGGCAGAACCTTGTGCATGCCCTCTTCATTGATGAGCAGCACCTCGCCGGGACCCAGCCAGTATTCCAGCTCGAAATCCAGATTGTGCAGGGCGCTGGACTCGAAGGCGGCCGACAGCGAGCCGTTCTTCCGCCCTATCACCAGGGGCGTGCGCCCCCAGTAGTCGCGGGCAGCGTAGATACCCTCGTCAGTGAGCAGGAGCATCGAGCAGGAGCCTTGAACTTTGAGCTGGGCGTGCCGGATACCGTCAGCAAAATTGTCTTTTTGACAGATAAGCGAGGCTATGATCTCGGTGGGATTGACATCGTCTCCAGCCATTTCGGAGAAATGGGCGTGGTCATTTTTGACCGCGTCCTCCCTAAGCTCGACCAGGTTGTTGACCCTGGCCACAGTAGTGATGCCGAACTTGCCGATTTTTCCGGCGATGATAAGCGGCTGGTCTTCAAAATCGCTGATGCAGCCTATGCCCATTTTGCCTGCGAGCCTGGGCAGGTCGGCCTCGAACTTCGAGCGAAACTGGTCGTGGCGTATATCGTGGATGATGCGCGTGAAGCCATGTTCGTTCTTCACCATCATGCCGCCGCGCTGATTGCCCAGGTGCGAATGATAGTCTATGCCGTAAAACAGGTCGCTGACACAGTTGGAATCGGATACCACCCCGAATATGCCACCCATAAAAAGCCGCCTTTGTCAAAAAATGAAAATTCCAAGCAAAGTAGAATATAATGGAAAAGTGGCTGCTTGGCAAGTGAAACCAGAGTTATGGGAGGGGGGAGGACACCAAGACACACGAAGTTAGACGAAGGCACACCAAGTTTTTTCAGACTTTGCTTTAGGTTGCTCTGCGTTTCTTCTGCCGGTTCTGTGCTAGCCCTCTGAATTGCAGCGCCGAGAGGCCTTTACAATCCCAGCACCTGCTGCATATTATATAGTCCAGGCTCGGCCCGGCTCAGGAATTTGACTGCCCTCAGCGCTCCTTTGGCGAAAGTTTCCCGGCTGCTGGCCTTATGCGTCAGCTCGATGCGTTCGCCCCGGCTGGCAAATATAACCGTGTGGTCGCCGACCACGTCGCCGCCGCGCAGCGCATGCATGCCGATCTCGTTTTTGCTGCGTGCGCCGGGCAGTCCGACGCGGCCATGCCTGGTATGCTTCCCATAGTCCAGTCCTCTGGCCTCGGCCAATATCTCGCCCAGTTTTTCCGCCGTACCTGATGGCGCGTCCTTTTTCTGGTTATGGTGCATCTCGATGACCTCGATGTCGTATTCCTCCCCCAGTATGGCGGCGGTTTTAGCGCAGAGCGAGAAAAGCAGGTTCACGCCCACGCTCATATTCGGCGCAAACACCAGCCTGGCGCCCTCGGCGCCCAGCCTGGCCAGCTCCGCCTTCTGGGCCGCCTCCAGCCCGGTGGTGCCGATGACCACACTCACAGCCGCGGCGGCGGCCTTCTGGGCAAAAGCCAGACTGGCTGCCGGCGAGCTAAAATCAATGGCCGCATCACTCTGCGAGAGTGCCGACTCGACATCGCTGCTCAGAG
>JAAZIY010000002.1 GCA_012800625.1 Lentisphaerota bacterium | reverse complement strand
ACAGGGCGCCGGATTCGGGGGGGCTTTTACCCAGGGTAAGCTCGGCCTGCGGCCTCGCTTACCCTGGGCTCTATTAGGTTGCCCCTACGGGGCACCAAATGGACTGAATACCAAAGAAAAATTAAAATCTTTCCAAAAGCTGCGTTTTTCAGGAGAATTTTGCTTTTGTGGTTAACATACCAGAGTCAATACTACTGGCAAAATCAAAATTATCTGATGAATTATGCCGCAGAAAGGAAGCGTTTTATTCCTTAGCATAATTTACCATAAAGCATCGTATATACTTACGCCGTAAGCTCTAAACCATGCTTAACCCCAAGCTTTAGCCTAGGGTGCAGACAGCCATCAAAACCGGCGCCTCGTAGAGGCGCTACTATGCCACACACTTTTTGGACAGGCTTCCTGCAATCAGCCTCCGATAAATTCGCCTATGCGTTGCAGTGCGGTCTCTATGTCCTGCATGGATGTGGCGTATGAGCAGCGCACAAAGCCTTCGCCGCAGGCTCCAAAGGCGCTGCCTGGCACCAGGGCCACCTTCTTCTCGTGCAACAACCTGGTGGCGAACTCCTGCGAGCTTAGGCCGCTGGAGCTGATGCAGGGGAAAACGTAGAATGCTCCCCTGGGCGTAAAGCAGTTCAGACCCATTTGGTTGAAGCGCCGCACAATAAGGTTGCGTCTCTGCTCGTATTCCTGGCGCATCTGTTCACGCTGGGAAGCACCGTGACGCAAAGCCTCGAGGGCGGCAGCCTGAGCAATGCTGGAGGCGCAGAGCATGGAATACTGGTGGATTTTCATCATGGCGTCGATGATGGCCGCATTTCCCAAGGCGTAGGCGATTCTATAGCCGGTCATGGCATAAGCCTTACTGAAACCGTTGAGCACGACGCTGCGTTCATGCATGCCGGGCAGCGAGGCGATGCTGGGACTGCGCGGAATGTAGTTAAGCTCCTCGTAAATCTCGTCGCTGATAAGCAGCAGGTCATGGCGGATAACGAAGTCGGCCAGCTTCTGCTTGTCCGCCAGGGTCAGCCCGGCCCCGGTGGGATTGTTGGGGTAGTTGAGCAGCAAGACCTTGCTGCGCGGGCTGACTTTTTCCTCGAGGTGTTCGACTTGCAAGACGAAATCGTGCTTTTCGTAAGTCTGCACCGGCACGGGACGGGCGTGAGTCATACGGATACCGGGGGCGTACGAGACATAGCAGGGTTCGTGATAGAGCACCTCGTCTCCAGGATTGAGCACCGCTCTGAGCAGCAGATCCAGGCCTTCGCTGACACCCACAGTGATGATGCATTCCTGTTCGGGGTCGCAGTTCAGCGCAAAGTTGGCGGCGGCGTACTTGCAGACCTCCTTGCGCAGGCGCAGATCGCCCAGGTTGGAGGTGTAACTGGTGTAACCCTGCTTGAGCGCATAGATGGTAGCCTCGCGTATATGCCAGGGCGTGGCAAAGTCCGGCTCGCCTATGCCCAGCGAGATAACATCGTCCATGCTGTTGACCAGCTCGAAAAAATCACGGATGCCGCTTTTAGGCAGCGCGGCAATATGCTCGGCGATCCATTTACGGGGCGATTTTGAGTCTTTCATAACTGTCTTCCTTGCCTAGTTCCAAGCCTGCTTCTTTATATTTTTTGAGCAGGAAATATGTTGCGGTGGCCCTCACTCCCTCTTGAGATGAGAGCTTGTCAGACACAAAGGAAGCTATCTCTTGCAATGAGTTGCCACGCACCTCGAGGCGCAAATCGTATTTTCCCGAGACCAGGTGGGCGGCATATACCTCTGGAAACCTGGCCAGGCTTCTGGCCAGCTTGTCAAAGCCGCTGTCGCGATCCGGCTGCACCTGCACCTCGATAATGGCTCTCACCTTGTCAGTTTCAGCTTCCTCTGCAACGATGGCAGCATAGCCTAGTATAAGGCCATGATGCTCCATGTTCTTTATGCTGGCGGCGACTTTTTCGACTTTACTGTTCAGTCTGTCAGCGATCTCCTGATTGGAGACTCTGGCATTCCGTCGCAGTAAAGTCAGGATATCCTTCTGTAATTTCTGCATTTCTAGGCTGTCCTGGCGATGAAAAACTGTCGTGTGGATTTATGTGACGATGGAAACAATGTTTGCGGTGTCTTAGTGTGCCTTAGACCCCGTCCAAAAAGGTCATAACGCCGAAAGGCCCTTAGTGGCGCCCCTACAGGGCGCCGGATTCGGGGGGGGGCTTTACCCAGGGTTGCGCTCGGCTCCTACGGAGCCTCGCTTACCCTGGGCTTTATTAGGTTGCCCCTTCGGGGCACCAAATGGACAGATT
>JAAZIY010000105.1 GCA_012800625.1 Lentisphaerota bacterium | reverse complement strand
GAAATATTAACCCAGGCTGGTTAACCACAAAAGCAAAATTCTTTCGAAAAACGCAGTTTTTGGCAGAAATTCTATTTTTTCTCAGAGATTCAGTCCATTTTGTGCCCCAAAGGGGCAACCTAATATAGCCCAGGGTAAGCGAGGCTCCGTAGGAGCCGAGCGCCACCCTGGGTAAAAGCCCCCCCCCCGAATCCGGCGCCCTGTAGGGGCGCCACTAACGGCCTTTCGGCGTTATGACCTTTTTGGACGCGGTCTAAGGCACACTAAGGGGTTCCCGGTTTTGGATTTAGTGTGCCTTTTTTGCTGCTTTTTGCCATACCCAGTTGAGCATTTGTTTGGCCTCTTGCACTCTGAATAGGAAGGCTCCGGCGACAAAGGTCATTGCGGCGGCCATTCCGGCAAAGCCCAGTCTGAAGACCAGCTTGAGTCGGCTGACGCCTATGGCTTGGCCGCCGTTGCGCAAGGTTTCCAGCGCTTGGTTCACGCCGTCTGGCAGCATCTGGTTTGCGGCGTAGGAGGCCAGCCAGGTTGCCGCTGCGGTCAATACCGAGAGCATGATGAGCTTGGCGAAGAACAGGCTCATTTCAGCGCCCTTGAAGATAGGCGTGCTTTTTTGCAGATACAAAGAGAGCATGAGTGATTTCAGATAACGCGAGATGACGAAGCCCAGGGCCACGGCCAGCAGGGAGGCGACCGCGCCGACCTGGAAATGCACCACTACCACATAGCTGAAAATAACGCTGAGCATCGAGGCAAACAGGCCTATGGCAGTGACTGCCACGGTTTTCTGCTCGGCGAAGTAACCCTGCATAAGCACGCACTCCACTGCTGCGGCAGGCAACACCAGGGTGTAGCAGGCGGTGGACAACCCGGCCCTGGCGGCCAGCTCGAGGCCGGTCTTGCCGCTCCAGAAAACCAGGATGGTGATGGGCATGGCCAGCAGGCAGAGGCAGGCGGTGATGGGCACGAAGAGCGATAGCATCATGCGACAGGAGGAGCCTAGCACCAGCCCGAGACGCTCCTTGTCTTTTTGACTCACTAGTTCACAGAGAAAGGGGAAGAGGGCGATCTGCAAGGCGTAGGGTACCAGCCATTGTATGGAGGAGTAGAGGCGTCGCCCCAAGTCGTTGGCCATCAGCACGCCGCCCTCCTTCAGGTGGGTAAGCACATAGATATTGTTGAAGTTGTCGCGCACCTTGGCAAAGATAATGCCGGCCAACAGAGGCAGCATGATAAGCAGCATCTTCTGAAAGGCGGGGTTGCGCCAATGCCAGGAGAGGCGGAAGAACTGCCGCTTGGGCCAAAGCCCGATAATATGGGTGACCAGCTTGGCAACACTGCCGGCCAGCAGGCCGGCGAATAGCGCGCGGTGATCCAGACCGAAACCCCACATGCCAATGACTAGACCGAGCACTACGCAGATTTTAGTGGAGGCATCGCCAAAGGCGGCCAGAAAGAATTTTTTATAGCCGTTGAGCAGCTTGTAGGTGGTCGAGGCCAGCGAGAGGAAGAAAAGCCCCGGAGCGAGCACTTGCAGGCTAAGGCGTAGCAGCTTGTAACGTTCCGGATTATCCTGCAGGTTCCAGGTGGTGAAGAGCCTGATAAAGAAGTCGGGGAAGCAGAATACGGCGCCCACCACGCAGAGCAGCAGCAGGCTGTGGAAGCTGAGCACCACGTTGGCGTAGTCCCAGGCACCCTGCTCGCCCTTGTCCTCGCGTTCTTGCATGAAAATGGTAAGGAAGGCCGGGCCAATGACCTCCTCGCCGATTAGAAAAAGGCTGTTGATGACCCCAGTGAAGGCCACCACCATGATAGGCTCATACAGCGATGAGTCCAGGTAATGGGTGGCGAATTTAACCTGGATAAGACCAGCGAACTTGAGGCATATATGCGCCAGGCCAACGATAAGGCTGGCGCTGACAATACGGTCGGCTAAACTGCGACTCTTGCTTGTAGACACAAAATTCTCCTTGAAAATCCCTGGTTTTTGCTAAATGGCCCTGTCCAAAAAGTCTTTGAGCCACTAAGGCACACGAAGGGGGAGGACACGAAAGGACACGAAGAGACACGAAGGCACACGAAGGCACACTAAGGGCTTATGCTGTTTTCGTGTTTTTGCTGTGGTATATCCTTATAACGCAGCAAGGCGGTCAAAGAATTGGCCACAGAGCTGTTTTTGAAGACTTCGTGTGTATTCGTGTGTCTTCGTGTCCAATCGTCATTTTACTTCATGATTCATTTCAGCAACATCAGCAAATCATTTGGCCGGCAGCAGGTGCTCCGCGATGCCAGTTTCACGGTTCACAGCGGTGAGCGTGTGGGCATAGTCGGTCCCAACGGCGCGGGCAAGAGTACTCTGTTCGAGCTTCTGACTGGGCGTTACAGCGCTGACCAGGGGGAATGCAGCTATGCCTCCGGTCTGCGTCTGGGCTATGTGCGGCAGCAGCTGCATGCTGCTGCGCAGCAGTGCGGCCTGCTGGAGTATGTCGAAAATGCCCTGCCTGAGATCAAGTTGATACAGGAGGAGATGCTCGCCATTGAGCGCCGGCTCTCGTCTTTAAGCGGTGATGAGCAAGAGAGGGCGCTGCGCCGTCTCGGCATCTTGCAGACCGAGTTTGAGCATTTGGGCGCTTATGACCTTAGGAACCGCGCCGAGGCCATTTTGAGCGGTCTGGGTTTTCGCAGCTCTCGTTTTCAGGATCAGTTCAACAGCTTCAGCGGCGGCTGGCAGATACGCGCCGAGCTGGCCCGCGTGCTGGTGGCTCAGCCCGATATCCTGCTTTTGGACGAGCCTACCAACTACCTGGACCTGCCCGCTGTCGAGTGGTTGCGGGAATTCCTGCGCAGCTATGCCGGAACCCTGCTGCTGATCTCGCATGACCGTTTTCTGCTCAATGCGCTTACCTCGGTGACCATCGAGGTAATAGGCGGTCAAACCACACGCTATCCGGGCAACTACAGCAAATATGTGCACCTGCGTGAGGAACGGCACGAGCGGCTCTTGGCGCAAAAGCGCAATGTCGAGCGTAAAAAAGAACAGCTCGAGCGCTTTGTCGAGCGTTTTCGCGGCAAGTCCAGCAAGGCCTCCCAGGCGATGAGCAAGCAGAAGCAGCTTGAGCGTCTCGAAGATGTGGATGTCACTGCGATTAGCCTGCGCGGCCCGAAAATACGTCTGCCCAAGCCGCCGCGTTCAGGACAGGAGGTTTTTTGCTTTGAGAATGCCGCATTTTCCTATGACGGCAAGCATCGGGTTTTCAGCGGACTGGACTTGCGTCTCGAACGCGGCGAGCGCGCCGCGCTGGTGGGTTTGAACGGCATGGGCAAGACCACGCTGCTGCGGCTGTTGGCCGGACATTTGCAGCTCAGCGAAGGCAGGCTCAGCCTGGGGCATGGCGTTGAGCTGGGCTATCAGTCTCAGGACTATGCCGACACCATGGAGCCTGCTAGCAGCGTCTATGATATCGTCAAGGGCTATGCCGCTGAGCGCAGCGAGGCTGAAATAAGGGGGCTTTTGGGCGGCTTCGGCTTTCACGGCAGCGACATAGAAAAGACGGTGCAGGTGCTTAGCGGCGGCGAGAAGGTGCGCCTGGGTTTGGCCAGGCTGCTGCTCAGACCGCTGAATTTCCTGCTTTTGGACGAGCCTACCACACACCTGGACATACAGGCGCGCGAGGCTTTGGAGGAGGCCTTGCAGAGCTACCAGGGCAGCCTCTGCCTAGTCAGTCACGATATCGAGTTCGTGAAGGCGGTGGCCAATACTATATTTTATCTCAGTGACGAAGGCATTACGCGCTATTATGGCAATTACGAATATTTTCGCGAAAAGCTCGCCGAGGCGGAGCAGGCGAAAAGCGCGCCTGTCGTGCAGCGCCAGGAGAAACCGCTTGAAAATAACGCGGCGGCTGCACCGACCGGCGTCAATCGGCGCCAACGCAAGCGCGAAGAGGCCATGCTGCGTGATGAAATCGGCAGGCTGAAGAGGCCGCAGCAGAAAATCGTCGAGCTAGCCGAGGCCGAAATCACCGCCTTGGAAGATGAGCGCAATCAGATTCATGCCCACCTGGCCAACCCTGGGCCTGACAGCGATTTTGCGGCTTTGAACCAGCGTCTGAAGCGGCTCGAGCAACTGGTCGAGCAGGCCTACAGCCGCTGGGCGCAGGCCAGCGAGAAGATCGAGAAGCTCGAGCATGAATGCCAGTGCCGTCTGCAAAGCCTGGCATAGGCTTTTTTGCACACTAAGTCACACTAGGGGGGAGGACACGAAGAGACACTAAGAGGCACTAAGAGACACTAAGAGACACGAAGAGACACGAAGGGCTTATGCGGCGCTTGCCCGTTTTGGTTTGTTGGGAAAAGAGAGCCGGACAAAGCAGAAAAACTCGATGAAATCGCGTGAAAAACGCATTTTTGGCAAAAAGTATAATTTTAGACGAAGACTACTTGGTGTGCCTTAGTGTAGCTTTGTGTGTCTTCGTGTCCAAACCAGGGTTCTTGAATCCGTAAAAATAGCAACGTGAATTTTACTTTACTGACGGGCAGCCCCCTCATATTGCCCGGA
Organism: Lentisphaerota bacterium; assembly: GCA_012800625.1. Classification (GTDB taxonomy): domain Bacteria; phylum Verrucomicrobiota; class Lentisphaeria; order Oligosphaerales; family Oligosphaeraceae; genus JAAZIY01. Next base: position 2,824 of record JAAZIY010000105.1, on the reverse strand, counting down.
TTTCCTCTTCAAGGCAAGCGATAAAATCTAAAAGTTCTTTCCAGCTTGGAGCTGGTTCGTAAATCATCTCCTGCATCATGGCATAGTCATTTTGCAAGTCCTTGATCCGACTAGATTGCGGAGTCAGGCAAAGTGTTTTCAGGTTCATGACCTCGTAATCCACACCACGCTTAGGGTAAATTTTACTATCAAAAGAAACTATCGTATCCAACAGGCGCTTTCCTGCGAAAACCGCTTGTTTGTACTGCGAATTAGCAAGCATATAGACATCATAAAAGTGACGCGAGTGACGTAACGGCATTGGTTTTTCTTCCGGCAGAAAATGCAGATAATGAAGAATACTAATTTTTTCCCAGAAAGTTCGTTCAATGGATACTGTTGGAATATCTGAGAGTTTTTCCGGCAGTTGAGGAAGTTTCTGGGCAACATAAGAGCTGATTTTTTGTGGAGCAAACGGCGTTCCCTCCGCAACAGCGCCGATTTCCAGCTTAATATTTGGGCGTATGTAGCTGTCGGAAGCAAACACGGCTGGATAAGAAATGAACAGATCACCTGGAGTTTCACCCCTTTCAAGGTTGCAGTATTTTCCAAGCCTATCTTGAATGCAAGGACGCAAAAAGTCGTTCACATATGCTGCCGTGTTTTTACTGATTTTTGCTTTGAAGGTATTGATTGCGTTTCGTGAACGAGATTTTTCGAAGGACTCATTCTCGTCAGACACTTCCCGCAAATCAAGGAGCAAGTCAATATCTTCCGAAAATCTATATATTACATTGTAAGCCTTAGACAGAGAAGTGCCGCCTTTGAACAGTAAGATGGAGGCTGTTTTGGGGTCAAAAAACAGCTGGTTCAGCACCCATGACACCCAGTAATCTTTTTCAATCATGTCGACACGAATACCTATATCGTCGGCGACTTTTGTGAAAACCGCTCGTCTCTCCGTGATGGAAACAGTTTTTAGGTCGTTTGCTGTATTCATGTCTGAGCCAATTCACAAATAAGCTTGTGTATTCTTGTTGGAACCTGAGTGGTGTCTTGCCTGATTTGCTCCCATTGCTCAGACGAAAAGCTGGCTTTGAGCTTATTGCGCATTTCCGTAGCCAATGCGTCGCTGCCTAACACTCGGATAGCTTGAACAAGCATCCGGCTTTGCGGAAGCTTCGGGGAAAAATCTTTTCGGGAGGCTTTTTGAAAATGCAAATGATTTTTTCCGATATGAAAACTACGTCCGGCGGCAGTCCACAGCCATGTATAGCGCGCAGGCACCTGAGTTGACAAACGCAGATAATTCAATGCGGCATTTCCGCTAGCTTGTATTTCCAGATTCAAATTCCTTGCAATGGCGGCGGCAACATGATCCATGTTGGGAGGAGTCAGCTCCTGAAGAATCACACTGAATATAGGATAGTCATAAATGCCCCGGCAAACCTTGCGGATTAGGCCAGACTTTTCAAGATGAAACAAAGCTGTGTCAACAGAATTCCGGGGATGTTCAGACAAAAAATCTTTTGCGCAAAATGCCCAGCCTGGACCGTGTCGCTGTATTTTTTTCCATATTTTACTCTTTACTGATGATTTCATTTTTCACCTCATTTTTAAGAAATATAGCATTGTTTTTCTTAAAAATCAAGGATCACGAAGCAATTTCTCTGAAAAACAACTAGGACAATGGTTTTTTGGTGTGTATTTACATTTTCGAGCTTCTCTAAGCTGATTCCTGCATTCTAAGTCAGGTTGATTTTTATGGCAGTTGCCAGATGAATCTGCCGTTTTTGAGGAAAGCCTCTATTTGCTGCACGGACTGTTCGGCCTTGCGTTGCACCGCTTCGATGGTGTTAAAGGCATTGTGCGGGGTCATAATCACTTGTTCACTTTTCATTAGAGCTTGCAGGTGGGTGTTTAGGCTGAGTGTTGTTTCACTTCTTAGCGCCGGCCCCAGGCTGGTTTCATCTTCGTATACGTCTAGTCCGAGGGCGCCTAGTTGGCCGTTGTTGATGGCTTCGGCCATAACATCGAGGGGGGTGAATTCTCCCCTGGCCACATTTATGAGCATGGCTCCGGGTTTGAGCATATTTATTTTTTCCTGATTAAAGTACGCCTGGTTTGTTTCGTTCAGGTTCATAGCCAGCATCACTATATCCGCCCAGGCAGCGTTTTCCTCGAAGCTGCCATACTCGAGGCCGGGGCATTTTTGCAGCGGGTCCACTCCGCGCACTTGCATTCCCAGGCCTCGGCCTATGTTGACGATCTCGCTGCCTATATTGCCCACGCCTAGCACCAGGAGGTTTTTGCCCTGTATCTCCATGCCGCTTAGGTTATCCCGTTGGAACTGCTTGAACTGCCTGATTTGTTTAGGCAGTTTGCGCAGCAGTGCCATGCATAGGCAGAAAGCCTGTTCGGCCACGGCGCGATGGCAATATAGTGGCAGATAGGCCAGAGCCGGACAGGGCTTATGTGCTTTCTGGTAGTGCAAGAGATGGTCGTAGCCGGTGCTGCGGCTTAAAATGCCCTGTAGATGAGCAGCCCAGGCATCAGGGATGGCGGACTGCGTGCGTATCGAGATGATCGGCGCCGGCGGGCGCTGGCTCGAACCCCATTCCTGTATGCTGCACCAGCTGTAGTCAGCCGTGAAACGACCCTGGCAAAAATGCCGCAGGGCGGCATCCTCCTCGGCAAATGCCTCGAAAAAAAAGACCTGCATAAAAACTCCTGTGATTTAGAGGACTTTTAAAAAAGGCTTACTCCGCCTTCGTGTGTCTTTGTGTCCAAATTCTCGCTTATCCGGTTTTTGTATTTTTGCGCGGCCTGTCATTTTGCCCCGCAG
>JAAZIY010000011.1 GCA_012800625.1 Lentisphaerota bacterium | reverse complement strand
GGCGTTTAGCAGCAGCACTCGCATATCATCAAGCAGGCCGCGGTTTTTTGCTGTCTGCCAGCCCAGGTTGCCCGGCTTGACCTCTGCCAGTGCCCTGGCGGCGACGGTTTCCAGGAGCAGTTCGGCGTTCAGCAGCTGTGGTCCGTACCTGTTGTCTTTTCTCAGCTGCTCGCATTTTTTCTGCAGTATAAGCAGATATTCATAGTCCTGCACTCCTTCACGTATGGCCTCGCTGTGCTTGCCGGGCATAACTGTGTGCTTTGACATAAAGTATGGCGAGTACTCGATGCCAGGCTGCAAGTAGGGACTGAAGGAGTTGCCGTTGCCCCCGGCACAGCCAAAAGCCCAGTAGAAGCAGCCCTTGGCACCTATATCAAAGGCCTGCCACATCTGTGCACGGTGATAATTGACCGGGTCCAGGGTCTTGGCCGGGCCGCTGCAGGAATATAGCCAAAGCTCCTTGCCCGCTTCAGCTTGACGCATATAGAAGCGTTTAAATTTTTCGCCTTGGCTAAGCATCATGGGGGTGTTAGGGCAGAGTATGTCACTGACTTCATACATCTCCGGCAAGGCTTCTTCGGGGTTGCGATAAACCGGGTCCTCAAAGATAAGGAAGCCTTGAGCGGCTGCCTTAATGGCTTTGGCCCAGGCAATGATGATCTCGTCCTGCGAGTGCTTATTTGGCTCATCGACCAGGAGCAGGACGACTTGGCTGGGATGCAAATTTTTATTACGCAGGTAGTTCCCCCATGCATTCATATAGTCGGCAAGCATACGTTTGAAGCGTTGGCTGTTCATGCTTTCGCCGTAGAATTTACTGCCCACCGACATGAATATGCAGTATTTTCGAGCTTGACTCCAGCGCCGTTGCCACTGCTCCCAGTTGCTAAAGTCCAGTTCTTCGGCATTCATCAGGCTGCCGTCTTCCGCGAATTTTGCTCCCTGTGGCATGACTGAGCTTGTGGCCCAGGCGCTGTCTGTGTAGATATCGCGCATCAGAGCCAGGTTATCTTGCAGATTACTCATGCCATGCACATATCTACCATTGCCGTTGACGTAGTCCCAGCCTCCCACGTGTAGGCTGGCTTGTTGCGGGAACTCGGCATAGATACGCAGGTTAATTTCGGCCTCAAGTTCCTCTTGTCCTGGCGCCCTGGCACTGACTTTGCCGCTATATTTACCGTTAGGCAGGCTAGGTTTCCTGAAGCTTATCCAGACCTGGCGGCTGGTTCCGGCAGGCACGCGCAGTTTCAGTTGCTTTGGGTTGTCGCTAAGCTTGAGAGCTGCCGAAATGCTTTCGCCCTGTTTGGTATCCGTGGCCAGCACTTCATTGAACTGCAGGCCGGCTTCCTCTGGCAGCCCGCTGCAACTGAATTCATACTCGAGGCTGTCATTGCCGGGGTTACACAGATTGATGACCTCAGAGCGCTGCTCGTTGCGCATCATATCCACTTGCAGTGGCGCGCTCAGTGCACTGCCCTCGGGCATGCTTAGCATAGTGAGCGGGTCCCAGCGGTTATTATGCCAGAAAAAGGGCTTGCTGTATCTGTTGGCCTGCAGGAATACGGCGTTCAGGGCAAAAACCCTTTCATGCAGCCTGTTCAAAGGAAAAACCGCTTGGAAGCTATCCAGGTCAACACTGAAGTCTTGCGCTATCTCTTCTTTCAGCAGAGCAATTTTTGGCAGAGCCGCATTACGCGGCGCATAATTTTTGGGCAGGCTCAAGATTCTTTCTTCCACTTGCATCAGGTCGGCAAACAAGCGCATGCGCAGGCCGTTATTCAGGTTGTTTTGCCAAAAGTCCTGCTGTGGGTCTGCCACAGCCGTTTTGCCATGTGGCTCCTGGAGCCAGGCATCTTCACCGCGAAACACCTCAATTTCGTCGCAAAAGGCATACGGGGTCTGGTTGACTAGTATCTGCACCCATCGCCCCTTGGTTCTCAAGCCGTCGGTAGCATACTTGAAGATACTGTGTCCCACTGGCTCCGGACGGGTTTTGCGGCTGCCCAGGTCTGCTAGGTCACCGACAAAATACCAGTTTTGTTGGTCACTGCTGACATAGACCTGCAGCCCCATTGGCCAGGTCACGCCGCCGCTGCCGGCGGCGCCATTCCAGGAAATGCCGCTAATAGGCTCCTCGCGTTCGAGGTCAATGGTAATGATTATGGGCAGGCCTTTGGACCAGCCTACGCTGCTTTTTTCAACCCAAAACTGATTCTTGCAGCTGCTCTTGCTTTCGCCGTCAGTGAGCTGCACGGCATCAGCCTCGTCCTTGCAAAGCGCATAGTTGGGCGGAGGCGACATGGTGTAGCTTTTGCGCAGGGCGATGTTTTTTCCCGGAACAATAAAATCGGCGGCAAACAGAGAAAATGAAAAAGCAAAGATAAGCAAGATGTTACACAGATTGCTTGACATGGCGCTTCCTTCTATAAAGTGAGAAAAACATAAAGCAGATTTTAGAATGATAAGCAAGGCAATTGAGGAAAATATGGCGGGATTTTATAGACCGGACAGATAAGGCTGAGTAGGACAAACTCTTTGTGTCTCTTCATGTCTCTTCGTGTCCAAAAATTGCCGCATGCTTTTCCAAACCTGGTCTAATATAGCTTCTTTTGCTCCAGGCTACAAAAACCGCAGGGCAGGGTGACGAGGTTTATTCCCAGGCCTGGCGCAGCAGTTCGGCGCTGGCGTCCAGGGCTTCTGGTATGCAATGGCTGGCATTGAGCACCGGCATGAAGTTGGTGTCTCCCACCCAGCGCGGCACCACATGGCCGTGTACATGGTCCTTGACGCCGGCTCCGGCGGCCCGTCCTATGTTGAAGCCGATATTGAAGCCGTCCGGACGCATGGTTTCGCGCAGCACGGTTTCGGCCTTGACCAGGAGTTGTCCCAGCTCGAGCAGCTCCTCCGGCTCCAGCAGGGTCAAGTCCGCCAGGTGCCGGTACGGGGCCACCAGCAGATGCCCGCAGTTGTAGGGAAAGTCGTTGAGCAGTACAAAGCAGCGCTTTCCTTTGTGGACGACGTGGTCTTTGCGGCAGTCGCGCCCGCCCTTCTCGCAGAAAAAGCAGCCCTCCGGCTTGTCTGCGCGTATATAGTCTATGCGCCAGGGGGCCCAGAGCGGGCGTTGCGCTTCGATGTTGTTTGCTTCAGGCATGAGCTGCTCCTTCTGCCATTAAAAAAGGCTCCAAGGTAGTAGAATTGTGCTTCTTCTTTCCTTGGAGCCTGCTCATGTTATTAGTCCTTGGGCTTTCAGCCGAGGCGTTTTTCCATTGCTTCCAGCTGTTTGTTAAGCTCTTCGGGCAGGCGCTCGCCGAATTTGGCGAAGTGCGCCTTGATTTGCGGGATCATTTCTTTCCAGCCCTGGCAGTCCACCGTTAGCAATTCGTGCATGTCTTCGGGGTCCACCTTGATGCCTTTCAGGTCTATGGCCTGGTCGCTGGGCAGATTCCCTATGGCGGTGGCTTTGCTTTCGCCTTCGCCGTTGCAGCGTTCGAAGACCCACTTTAGCACGCGGGAGTTCTCGCCGTATCCCGGCCACAGCCACTTGCCTTCCTCGTTTCTTCTAAACCAGTTGACGTAGAAGATTTTCGGCGCCTTGTCACCGGCTTTTTCGCCGATTTCGAGCCAATGTTTGAAGTAGTCGCCCATATGATAGCCGCAGAAGGGCAGCATGGCAAAGGGGTCGAAGCGCAGCTGTCCCTGGCCACCAGCGGCGGCGGCGGTCATCTCTGAGGCCATGGTGGCACCCAAGAAAACACCGTGTTTCCAGTCCAGCGCCTCGTTTACCAGGGGCACGACGGTCTTGCGTCTGCCGCCAAACAGGAATGCGCTGATGGGCACGCCGGCCGGGTCTTCCCACTCGGGGGCGATAACCGGGCACTGCGCCGCCGGTGTGGTGAAGCGGGCGTTGGGATGGGCGGCTTTGCGCTTGTCGCCTTTCTTCCAGGGACGGCGTATCCAGTCGACCAGTTCCTCGGGATCCTTGTCATGGTCTTCCCACCAGACGCCGCCGTCCAGGGTGATGGCGGTATTGGTGAAGATGCTGTTGCCCCTGGCGATAGTGCGCATGCAATTGGGGTTGGACTTCATGGAGGTGCCTGGCGCGACGCCGAAGAAGCCGGCCTCCGGGTTGATGGCGTAGAGCCTGCCGTCCTCACCGAATTTCATCCAGGCGATGTCGTCGCCAATGGTTTCCACCTTCCAGCCTTCGATGGTGGGTTCCATCATGGCCAGGTTGGTTTTGCCGCAGGCGCTGGGGAAGGCGGCGGCGACATATTTGACCAGGCCTTCGGGGTTGGTGAGCTTCAGGATGAGCATATGCTCGGCCATCCAGCCCTCGTCGCGGGCCTGCACCGAGGCGATGCGCAGCGCGAAACATTTTTTGCCCAGCAGGGCATTGCCGCCGTAGCCCGAGCCAAAGGAGATGATCTCGCGGGTCTCAGGGAAATGAGTGATGAATTTTTTCTCCATTTCAGCGCAGGGCCAGGGGGCGTCGGCTTCGCCATCAGCCAGCGGTGCGCCTACGGAGTGCACGCATTTGACGAAGTCGGCGCCTTTGTCCACCTTTTCGAGCACGCTCAGGCCCACCCGGGTCATGATGCACATATTGACGACGACGTAGGGGCTGTCGGTCAGCTCTATGCCGTACTTGGAAATGGGCGACTCGATGGGTCCCATGCTGAAGGGGATGACGTAAAGGGTACGGCCTTTCATGCAGCCCTTGAAAAGCTGGTTGAACTCGGCCTTCATCTCGACCGGGTCGCGCCAATGATTGCTGGGGCCGGAGTCCTCTTCCTTCTCAGAGCAGATATAGGTGCGCTCCTCAACCCGAGCCACGTCGCTGACCTCGGAACGACACAGATAGGAGTCTGCCGGCTCCTCAAGCTTGATGAAGGTGCCGCTTTTGACCATCATATTGCAAAGCTGGTCATTCTGCTCTTTGCTGCCGTCACAGATAACCACATCATCAGGAGTGGTCAGGTCGATCCAGCTTTGCAGCCATGACTTCAGCTCTGTATTTTTAATCTCGTTCAACAACATGTTGTTTCCTTTTGCTAACGGGTTAGGTTGGCCGGGCGCGCCGGAACTGGAGTAAGCTAGTAATATAATGCCTGTAAAATGATGCGACAAGACAAAGCCGAAAAAACCGTGTAGGGTCAGGGGACAATATTTTTGGGCTGCATACAGCGGCAATGTGGGTCAAGAAGCAATCTGTTCTACGTTAGCTCTCGGCGAAAAAGGAAGCCTGGCCGGATTTTGGACACGAAGACACACGAAGCTACACTAAGACACACCAAGTCGTCTTCGTCTAAAAGGGGCATCACGGTTAGGAATCATTTATCTTGTAGGAATTAAGATGATTGAATATCTCGAACAAAACGCCACCTTCCATTTTCATAAACCATGCTGCGCAGGCGGTGGTTGCGCAAAATAAAATTCTCGCGGCCTTCTTTTGACATCATGGCAAAGGCCTGCTCTTGCATCTGTTTGAAACGCCGCATGCGTGCCTCGGGCGTCATCAGCCAGGCGGCAAGGCGACGATGCTGTAAGACGGCTTCATTTTTCATAAGTGCAAACCTCCAACTTGCTGCGAATGCTGTCCAAATTCATCGCCGGCAAGCCTTTTGGCCTGGGTTTATTTTAGCAACTTGGTTTTCAGGGCATTTTGCAGTGCTTGTTGGCGGTGGCTGAGTTGGTTCTTGCAGTCTTCGGAAAGCTCGGCGAAGCTTTGCTTGTGACCCTGCGGCACAAAGACCGGGTCGTAGCCGAAGCCGCCCTGTCCGCTGGGAGTCAGGGCGATGCGTCCGCGCACTTCGCCTTCGGCTGTGCCGATTAGCCCCAGGGGATTTGCCAGTGCCAGCACGCAGACGAAACGTGCCTGGCGCTGCTGTATGCCAAGCATGCGGCGCAACAGCTTCTCTGTGTTTTGGCTGTCGCTGCTGTTCGGCCCGGCATAGCGCGCCGAATGAACCCCGGGTTCGCCGCCCAGGGCGGGCACCTCCAGGCCGGAGTCGTCGGCCAGCACCAGCCTGCCGCTAAGGCGGGCGCTCTCAACCGCCTTTTTGACAGCATTGGCCAAAAAACTGTCGCCGTCCTCGTCAATCTCGGGCAATTCGGCAACTTCTGCCAGAGAGCGCAGCTTCACGCCGCTGCCCCGCAAGATGGCCTGCATCTCGGCGAGCTTGTGAAGATTCCGACTGGCTAAAAAATATGTTGACATGTATGTAGGTACCGTACAAAAAACCCTAGCGCCATTGCTTCCAGCACAAAATATAGCTCAAAAGCCGTACATACAAGCCGATTTAAGGCGAATTCATTTGAAATTTCCCTAATAATGTGCAAATTATGTATATGTCTCAAAAGCATTGTTGGCTTTTGAATTAACCATGAATTTTGTTTGGAGGTAATCTAAATGGCAGAATTAAAAGGCACTCAGACCGAGAAAAATCTGCTTTACGCCTTTGCCGGCGAATCTCAGGCACGCGTCAAATACGAGTATTATTCCAGCAAGGCACGCAAAGACGGCTTCGAGCAGATCGCCGCCATCTTTGACGAGACCTCGCGCAACGAAAAAGAGCATGCCAAGCTCTGGTTCAAACTGCTCAAGGGCATCAACTGCACCGCCGACAACCTGAAGGCCGCCGCCGCCGGGGAAAACGAGGAGTGGACCCGGATGTACAAGGAGTTTGCCGAGGTGGCACGCAAAGAGGGCTTCGAGGAAATCGCCAAAAGCTTTGAAGGCGTGGGCGAAGTGGAGCGCAATCACGAGAAACGCTACCTGAAGCTGCTCGACAATGTGAATAACAAGAGCGTTTTCAAAAAGAGCGAGAGCAAGGTGTGGATCTGCCGCAACTGCGGGCATCTGCACACTGGCGAAGAGGCTCCGGACATGTGCCCGGTCTGCCTGCACGCCAAGGCTCACTTCGAGCTGCATTGCGCCAATTACTGAGTGGCCGAAACTCAGTCATGGCATAATTACTGAAAACGACCCCATTCGAGACAGCCTTCGGATGGGGTCGTTTCTTCATAAAAAACCCAATCTGTAATTCACGGCAAAACAAAACGAAAAGCGCAGGGCGTCTTTCGGCTCGAATTGCCCATTTAGGTCCAGCGATGTCAGATAACAGCACAGCCAACAACATCAGCAGCGGCACGGAAAACGCGCCGGTCGATTTTATCCGCGCCATTGTCAACGAGGATATTCGCAGCGGCAAATACAAGCCTGAAGAGATACGCACGCGTTTTCCGCCCGAACCCAACGGCTATCTGCACATAGGCCATGCCAAGGCTATTTGCATTGACTTCGGCATCGCCGCCGAATACGGCGGCAAATGCTACCTGCGCATGGATGACACCAACCCAGGCAAGGAAGATATCGAATACGTGCAGGCCATCGAGGAAGACCTGCGCTGGCTGGGATTTGCATGGGACGGGCCTACACGCTATGCCTCGGACTATTTCCAGCAAATGTACGATTACGCCGTGGATATGATAAAACTGGGATTGGCATACGTGGATGAGCAGAGCGCCGAGGAAATACGTCAAAACCGAGGCAGCCTGACCGAGCCGGGAAAACCCAGCCCCTGGCGGGAACGCAGCATGGCGGAAAGCCTGGACCTGTTCGAGCGCATGCGCCAAGGCGAGTTTCCCAATGGCAGCAAGGTGCTGCGCGCTAAAATAGACATGAACTCACCCAACGTGCATATGCGTGACCCGGTAATGTACCGCATCCTGCATATGGAGCACCACCGCAGCGGAAATCAATGGTGCATCTATCCCATGTATGACTGGGCGCACGGACTGGAAGACTCCATCGAGGGAATCACACACTCATTCTGTACCCTGGAATTCGAAATACACCGACCGCTGTACGAGTGGTTCCTAGAACCGCTGCCCGTGCATAGACCCAGACAGATAGAGTTCTCCAGGCTAAACCTGACCTATACCGTCATGAGCAAACGCAAGCTGATGCGCCTGGTCGCAGAAAAAAAGGTGAGTGGCTGGGATGATCCGCGCATGCCTACATTGTGCGGCCTGCGACGACGAGGCTATACCCCCGAGGCCATACGCAGCTTCGTGCAGCAGCTCGGCATTACCAAATTCAGCGGAGTCACCGAGGTGGCTTTGCTGGAGAATTGCCTGCGCGAAGACCTGAATAAAAATGCCGACCGCTACATGGCAGTGCTTAATCCGCTGAAAGTAAGCATCAGCAATTATCCCGAAGGGCAAATCGAATGGCTGGAGGCGCTTAACAACCCTGAAAAACCCGAGCTGGGTAGCCGCAAGATACCTTTTGGGCGCGAAATCTACATTGAACAGGACGACTTCCGGGAAGTGGCCCCGCGCAAGTACTACCGCCTCTCGCCAGGCGCCGAGGTGCGACTGCGCTGGGCTTACTTCCTGACCTGCCAGGAAGTGAAGAAAGACGAGCAGGGCAACATAACTGAGCTGGTCTGTACTTATGACCCGGAAACCCGAGGCGGCTCGGCGCCGGACGGACGCCGCGTGAGGGGAACCATACATTGGGTGGAGGCCAGCCACGCGGTCGCAGCCGAACTCAGGCTCTACGACCGCCTGTTCAAATGCGAAAACCCGGATGACTGCGAAGAGGGACAGGATTACATGGCCAACCTGAACGCCGACTCGCTGACAACGCTGAGAGACTGCAAGCTGGAGCCGGCCCTGCTCGAGCTGCCGCCGGAGTCCCGCGTGCAGTTCGAAAGAGTAGGCTATTTCTGCAGCGACCGACACGAGCATAAACCCGGCGAAAAAGCCGTCTTCAACCGCACCGTGCCACTGCGCGACAGCTGGGCAAAAATTGAGAAGAAACACAACTGAGGCAAAAAAAAGCGATTAAATTGCATGAAAAACGTAATTTTTTGCTGAAATTCTGATTTTTCTCTGGGATTCAGTCCATTTGGCGCCCCGAAGGGGCAACCTAATAAAGCCCAGGGTAAGCGAGGCCGCAGGCCGAGCGCCACCCTGGGTAAAGGCCCCCCCCGAATCCGGCGCCCTGTAGGGGCGCCACTAACGGCTCTTCGGCGTTATGACCTTTTTGGATGGGGTCTAAGGCAATGTAAAAGCCGGCAATTCGGCAGCTTGTTATTTGAGGCCATACATGATTAAATTTGATTTTAGCGGACAGACCGCCATCGTCACCGGCGGCACGCGTGGCATAGGAGCCGCGGTCAGCGCCGCGTTTTTGCAGGCCGGCGCCCAGGTGCTGGCCACCTACGCCGGCAATCAGAGCGCCGCCGAACAGTTTGCCCAGAGCCAGGGAAAACTGGCCGACAAGCTGCAGCTGCGCTGCTTCGATGTGGCTGACTATGAACAGGTAAATAGTTTCTTCGAGAGCTTTGACAAGCAACACGAGCAGCTTGATATCATGGTGAACTGTGCCGGCATACGTCAGGATGCCGTAGTAGCTATGATGCCGCCGCAGGCCTGGAGGCAGGTTCTGCAAGTCAACCTGGACGGCGCCTTTAACATGGCCAAGCTGGCCAGCCTGCGTATGCTGCAAAAACGTTACGGACGCATTATATTTGTCACTTCCCCGGTGGGACGGCTGGGCTTTGCCGGACAAGCTAATTACGCCGCCTCCAAAGCCGGTCTGCTGGCCATGTGCAAATCCATGTCCAAAGAGCTGGCCAGGCGCAAAATCACCGTCAATTGCGTCTCCCCGGGATTCATTGACACCGATTTCATCGCCGACCTGAGCGCCGAACAACTCAAGGCCTACAAGGACATGGTACCTATGCGACGCTTCGGCCAGCCCGCCGAGGTGGCCGACGCCGTGCTTTACCTGGCTAGCGCGCAGGCCGCATATGCCAGCGGCATAGAGCTGGAACTATCCGGCGGACTGTGAAACAACCTGACTATAACAATGAATAGCTGGCCTCAGCCAGATACATAAAAACAGAAACAACAACCCCTAATGCATGGATTAAAAAGGTGCCCTGATGCGTAAACTCTTACTTGCCGCTATTTTTCTGTCAGCCGCAGTCCTGCTTTCCTCCTGCTGGAAACAGCGCCAGGTTTTGCATCTCTACTGCTGGGCCGACTATGTCTCGCCTGATTTGATCAAGGCATTCGAGAAGCAATTCGACTGCCGCGTGGTGTATGACACCTTTGACTCCAACGAGCAGATGTATGCCAAGCTGAAGGCCGGAGCGAGCGGCTACGATCTAATTGTGCCTAGCCATTATATCGTCGAGCTGATGGTGCAGGACCAGATGCTTATGCCTTTGAACCATGCCCTGATGCCTAACCTGAAAAACCTGGACCCGACCATACTGCAGATGATGCCCGATCCGGAATGCGCCTACTCCGTGCCCTATATGCTGAGCTACACCGGCCTGGGCTATAATAAAAAGAAGCTGCCGCAGTTTAAACCCAGCTGGAATATGCTCGAGGACAGCGCCGTCAAAGGACGCATGACACTGCTGGACGACCAGGTCGAAGTCATCGGAGCGGCATTGCTGGTGCTCGGAAAAGACGCCAATAGCGTCGAGCCCGAGGTCCTCGAAGAGGCCAGGAAGCTAATCATGAAATGGCGCGCCAATGCCGCTAAATTCGAAAATGAGCAGTATAAGAACGGGCTGGCTAGCGGCGAGTTCCATCTGGTCATGGGATACTCCGGAGACGTCATGCAGGCCATCGAGGAAAATCCCGAGGAGCTCGATTTCGTCATCCCCGAGGAGGGTAGCATGCTCAGCTGCGATGTCATGGTCGTGCCCGCACAGGCCGGCAACCCGGAGCTGGCGCAGCAATTTATCAATTTCCTCCACGAGGGCCAAAACGCCGCCGACAATACCGAATACTGCTACTACAGATGCCCCAACCTGGCCGCATATCCGCTGCTCAGCGAGGAAATCAAAAACAACAAGTCTATTTTTGTAGAAGACAAGCTCCTGGAAAAATCGGCTTTCACGCGCGAACCGACCCCCGCCGGCAAGCTGTTGCGCAACGAGCTCTGGAGCAAAATCAAGGCCGGAGCACAATAAACGCCCAGGCCAAAAAGCCCTGAAACCACAAAGGCACACGAAGGTACACAAAAGAACACTAAGAGAGAACCAAAATTGCAAGATTTCAAACAATCTGTTCTCTGAATCTTACGAAAACCTGACGAGGAAATAACCGCAATCCCCCGGCACCATAAAGGAAACTGTGCCATCATAAGGTGCCAGCGCGCGGGAACTCAGTTTGAATAATGGCAGAAGCAGCTCCGCAGTCTTGCAGCCTGACGGAACTCTCAACGTAATCCTGCGAGTCACACCGCTGGCCGGGCGGATTCTCTTCACAATCCGTAACGTTCGATAAGCAGGTGAGTTAGGATCGCGGCGGGATTCCAAGAGGCAATCCAGTTCCTGGGCGTACTCTCCGGCCAAAAAATGCAGCAGCAGCCTGCCGTGACGGTCATGGTATTTACGGCAGTACCAGCCGTCAGGCACGGTGGCTGGCATCTGCTCTTGCAAAAACTCTGCCGCAGAGACAGGAAGCCCCTCGCGAGAGCGTTCCAGAAACCAGCACAGACCGGGGCGGGGCATCCAATACTCCCGGCTGGAGAGACATTCAGCAGCGGTTACGGCTCTGTAGCAATTGTCGGGAAACAACGGGACCCGTTCCAAATCAGGTAAGGTCACCGGCACGCCAAAGCTGTCAGCAAAACTCAACTGACGGCGGTTCCCCCACTCGTCGAAAAATCCTGTCGGCCCCAGAACAATGGCTCGTCGACCGGCATCGACCCAGGCCAACAGGCTGGCCTCCTCCTCTACCGACATACAAGCAGCAGATGGCACCAGCAATATTGAGTATGGAGAGGTTTCGACCGACGGCATCGTAAGTTCCACATTGGCATCGTATCCACGTGCAAACAAATCCTGGCAAAGAGCAGCGTAATCAGCCGCAAAGTCATTCTGCTGTCCACCATAGAAGCGTTGCGTCGCCGTTGAGTAGAAGACGGCGATTTCTGCGGCACTGTCACCCTGAAACCAATCTTTGAAGCGCAATTCCGCCTGAAAAGTTTCGCCCAGAAGCTCAGAATCATCTGGCATTGCTTTCATATCTTCGTCAGGTAGTCCCAGCCGGTGGACCAAGGACGAAAACCACATCCCCGAGCCTAGAAATTTATTGAAAGCCCAGACGCAGCGGGCCGCATCTTCTGAGAAGCCATAACCCAGTCCGATACAGGGCAGATGGTTCTGGCGGGCAATGCCGAGCAGATTTGCCTGGGAAGCCAGTTGCGAGTTGAGCGTGCCGTTTGCTCCGGGTGTATTACCACACATTTCCAGCATGACAGTATTGGCCCCTCCGGCAATGAAATCGAGATATGACAAAGCGGAAGCATTCGCACCAGCGTTGGCACAGCCGGAGCAACAGCTCATCAGGCGCATGCCGGGCGGCACAGCTGCAGTAATCCGGGCAAAAAAATCCTGGGTCGTTTGAAAACGCATCTGCACCCAGTTACGCCAGGCAGAATTCTTCCAGTTTCCCCAGAAGTCAAGATTGTCTACGGGTGGCAGGACATGACCGTATTCCCGGAAAAAACGCTGCCGGCAATGCCGGCAGCCGCAAGACCGGAACCGTGGATAAAATACGGCGTCATCGCTCATCAGCCCGTCGATACCTGTATCTGCAACCAGGCGCCGCACATAATTCGCATAAGCGGCGGCAAAGTCCAGGTTGTTCATGCAGAATTCCTGGGCACCATACTGAGGAAGGAAAGCAGGAAAGCCGGTCATGACATCGATCATTTTCCAGTCATCAAGTTCATTCTCCGGCAAGGGGGCACTGGCTGGCGGTGAAATGAGCACCTGTCGATGATTGCTATAGGTGTGTTCAAAACGTTCTGGATCGCGATTGTAATAGCAGGTTAGAACCGAAGAATGATGATCAAAGAGAATGATGTTGCGTGAATGCAATTCATCTGCGACAAAGCGGATCAGCGCATGCAACGGTTCCCACACCCTGCAAAAATCCCAGCGAAAATGCGCTCCGAAAATGATCGCCGAATTAGCGCCGGCTTTTGCCAGTTGATCTGCCCGACGGCGGAACTGATCTTGAAGAGCTTCATTCGGCCAGGGCAGTGCATCTTTGCGCAACCACCAGCTGACCATACGATAGTTTTCCATGTCGGCCATTTTCTATCTTAATGTAAATGACTTGTTGGTGCGGTAACAAATTCCCACCTAATATAATGACGACGGGGGTTCCTTTTAAATCGGCAGGCCGGTTCAACAGCCTTGCGGAATCAAATTTTCGTCCTGCTGTGTTCACTTATTCAGGTTTTTTCATTCCGGAATCCGGGCACAGCGGGGTTAGGGGCGTTTTTTTCTATTTTTTGCCCTTGCTGCATGGCGGCATTCTCGCGGCAAGCGCCTGTATTTAATTTTAATTGTAACGAGAGTCTGAATCTGGCTGGGCAAATTCAAGACGCTACTCTCTCGGCAGATTTGCTTGTCCGTAAAGATTTCCGTATGTAGTACACGCTTTAGCGTGCTCCCCGCACCCGCTCCCGCTCCCGTTCCCGGCTCTATGCCGGCAAGGATACCGGCGCTCCCAGCTCCCGTCCTATGTATGTAGTACACGCTTTAGCGTGCTCCCCGTTCCCGTTCCCGCACCCGCACCCGCACCCAATGCCGTCTGCATTGCCTATTAGCGTTAACTTAAGCCTGAAAGGGGTTGTTCTCCGCCGGCTTTAGCCGGCTCATGTTCGTAGTACACGTTTTAGCGTGCTCCCCGCTCCCGTTTCCTGCCGTCCAGCGGATTTGTGGCGCCCCTACAGGGCACCGGATTCGGGGGGCTTTTACCCAGGGTGGCGCTCATGACGGGGTCGGGCGTGGCGATCTGGCATATAAATCGGACGAATCGGACGTATCGGACATATCGATCGGACGAATCGGACGTATCGGACATATCGATCGGACGAATCGGACGTATCGATCGGGT
>JAAZIY010000104.1 GCA_012800625.1 Lentisphaerota bacterium | reverse complement strand
GCCGTCAACCGCGCCGACCTGATGCAGCGCGCCGGTAATTATCCGCCGCCGCCAGACTGGCCGCAGTGGATGGGCCTGGAGGCGGCTGGCGTGGTGAAAAGCGCGCCGCCGGACAGTCGCTGGCAGCCCGGCGACCAGGTCTGCGCACTGCTGGGCGGGGGCGGTTATGCCGAGCAGGTGGCCTTGCCCCCAGAGCTGGCCTGTGCCCTGCCCAAAGGCCTGAGTATGCAAGAAGCCGCATCATTGCCAGAGGCCTATGCCACCGCCTGGCTGAATCTCCGCATCGAGGCCGAGCTGCAAGCCGGCGAAACCGTCTTTATACAGGCCGGCGCTAGCGGCCTGGGCATAGCCGCCATACAGCTGGCCAAGCTGCTGGGAGCAAAAGTGATAACTAGCGTGGGAGGTGCCCACAAGACCGAATTCGTGCAAGCACTGGGCGCAGATGTCATTATCGACCATCATAAGCAAAGTATTGCCGAGGTCTTGGCCGAGAATCCAGTAGATGTGGCACTGGACTGCGTGGCCGGACCGCAGCTGGGAGAATGCCTGAAAAGCATGAAACACAATGGCCGCTGGGTGATCATCGCCACCCTGGGCGGAGCAATCAGTGAAATCAACATGAATGAGTTTTTCCGCCGCGGCACAAGACTGATCGGCAGTACCCTGCGCAGCCGCAGCAACGCACTGAAGGGTGAAATCATGGCGGCGCTGGAAAAACAGGTCTGGCCGGCCTTCAGCGAAGGGCGGCTCAAACCCTGCCTGCACGCCGTGTTGCCCATCAGCGAAGCGGAGCAGGCGCACGATATACTGCAGCGCCGACAAAATCTGGGCAAAGTAGTGCTGACAGTTAAATAAAAAAACGGGGTTTGGGACACGAAGACACACCAAGACACACGAAGACACACTAAGCATGAAAAAAAAATTCAGTGATTTAAGTGGCCCGGTTCTTACTGCTATCATGGCCGGAGAGACCCCGTCCGAGTTCGTGGCGCAAATGAAAAATGCCCAGGAGGCCGGCGCCCAAGCCATAGCCATAGACCTTTTTGACCTGTCGGCCGAACAGCGGCATCTCGAGGCGCTGCAAAGCATCATTGCCGCTATCAAGCTCCCGGTGATGGCCATCGCATATCGCAACGACCGCATATATGGCGGCGATGACGAAAAGCGCCAGGAACTGCTGCGCCTCGCCGCAAGGGCTGGAGCCGCCATGATAGACGTTATGGCAGACCTCTACGACCCTTCCGAACGTGAAATCAGCAGGAACCCCGAGGCACTGGCCAGACAAAGAGAGCTTATCGCCGAATATCAGAGCCTGGGTGCCGAGGTGGTGCTCTCCTCGCACACGAACTGTCCGCTAGACCGGCATGAAACCCTGGAGCATTTGCAAAGCCTGGCCGCACGCGGCGCGGATGTGGTGAAGCTCGTTAGCACCGTTAACAACGGCTCCGAATTAGCCGAGGCCTTTGCCGCCACCCTGCTACTCAAAGAGCGTCTTTCACTGCCTTTCATACATCTGTGCAGCGGTTCTTTCAGCCGACCGCATCGCCTGCTCTGCCCCCTGTTGGGCACAAAAATATATTTTGCCCTCGAACGTCATTCAGCAAAATACCCCTCGTTTCCTCAACCCAGCATTAAAAGCATGCTGGCAGTCATGCAAAATGCGCACTGGCACATAGACGAGATGCTCTGAGCTGTGCGCAGAAAAACTCGATGAAATTGCCTAAAAACGCAAATTTTTGGCTGAAATTTCAATTTTTTCTTGAGAATCTGTCCATTTGGTGCCCCGAAGGGGCAACCTAAGATAGCCCAGGGTAAGCGAGGCTCCGCAGGAGCCGAGCGCCACCCTGG
>JAAZIY010000103.1 GCA_012800625.1 Lentisphaerota bacterium | reverse complement strand
CCTGCGGAGCCTCGCCTACCCTGGGCTATATTAGGTTGCCCCTTCGGGGCACCAAATGGACAGATTCTCAAGAAAAATTGAAATTTCAGCAGAAAATTTACGTTTTTCATGCTATTTCATCAAGTTTTTCTGTTTTTGAGATGAAATCGTGTTATTCAAAATCTTGCAATTGTAGTTTGTCTGCTTAATCCGCTTCCTCTTAGTGTGCATTTCTGTGCATTTGTGTTTCAAAGGTTTTTTTGCCGCGGTCTACTGCAGCTCGAGGCCGTAGGTTTTGGCGGCGCTTTGCAGCTGCCTGAGCAAAGCCTGGCAGTTGGGGATGCGGCTGTCGCGCTTTAAGATGGAGCAGTTGCGGATGATCTCGGCGATCAGCGGTCGCTCTTGCACCAGCTCCGGCATATCAACAACCGCGGTGACGTCGCCGCTTTCCAAGTGATAGCGGGCGTCTCGGCGCACCGAGCGTTGCAAAAGCTCGTCCAGGCTTTGGCTCAATGGCCTGCCGCCAAAAAGTATGGCAAAAGTAACTCCGAGCGCAAAGATATCGGTGGCCTCGTTCAGGGTCTCCTTGGCTATCTGCTCGGGCGACAGATATCCGGCGGTGCCGGTGATGGAGCGTCCCTTGTAGCCGCTGAGCACCGAGATACCGAAGTCGATAAGCCTTATCCTGCCTTCTCTGCTCAGCATGAAATTCGATGGCTTGATGTCCAGGTGTATGAGTTTGCGCCTGTGCAAATACTCCAGAGCCTGCACGCACTGATACATGATGCGTATGCGGTCATCGACCGAGAGTTTGCGTATGATGTTGCGCTCGGAGAGGTCATGGCCCTGTATGTACTCCATGAGCAGGTCCCAGCCCAGCTCGAAACCGAGGCGGGTGACGCGGCGCATGGAGAAGACCCTTACCAGGGGGAAGCCCTGCTCCGCGCTGTACACTGCTCGAGCCACATCATATTCGTTGCGCAGGTGGCGTATCTTGGTGGCAAAGGAGACATCCTGGAGTTTCTCCTGGTTGCCCCTGGTCTTGCTGTTGCCCAGCCAGCCGTCCATGCGGTTGCGTATGGCCTTCACACAGAAGACATGGCGCCCTGCCCTGGCCTTGTAGAGTATGCTTTCTGCTCCTCTGGCCACCGCCTCGAGCAGCTCGTAGTCGCCTTTTCTGGCCGCCGCCCTAATCTCCATGATGGCCTGTTCATCTAGCTGAGGCAGGCTTTCCTGAGTGGCTGCCAGGTCCAAAGCCCGCAATCCGCCGCCGCTCAAATCGCTGCCTGCCGCCTGCGGCTCACTTTCCTCAGGCTCCGGCTTGGTCGGCATATCAGCTACTTTGGTCTTCGTGAGCAGCGGCAAAAGGATGTCCTTTTCAGGCTCGCTACTTTCTTGGGCGGATTTTTTTTCCCGCAGCCTGGCGGCGTCTATCAGCTGTGTTTCGAGCACCTTTTTCTTCTCTGCGACCAGTTCATCTTCAGCCAGGTATCGCCTAATTCCCTTTTGATTTTTTTTCGATTCGGTCTGTTTTTGTTTAGCCGTGTCATTATTTTGTGCAGCCCCTATGTATTTACGCAGGCTTTCCTGCGGCAGGTTAACTGGCTTGCCTGCAGTGTTTTGTTTTTTATTGCTGTCAGTTTTCATGTAGCTGTCTGAAACCACCCGGGGAAATTTGGTCCTCGGGCTATGTGTAAGTTGTTTGCAGTATGGTCAAATGCCAGGCTACTGGCGCGTCGGCTTATTGGACACCAAGACACACTAAGACACACCAAGTCACACTAAGGCACATCAAGTCACTTCAATTTTGCTTGGCTTTTGGGAACGGTTTACCTTAAAGCCTGCCTATGCGTTTTAGTATGTCAAGGATGCCCTCTTCGTCTCCGCGTTGTTTCAGAGCCGCCTTGGCCTCGTCGGCCAGGTTGACATTGAGTTTTTCCAGGGTCACATATTGGTCCAGGGATTTTTGTACCTTGGCCTGGGCATGTTTTTCGGCGATTTTATTGAAGTCGTTGACCAGCTCGGCAGGTTTTCTGGAGTAAAGCAAGGCCACGCTGATGAAGGGCCGCTCGATATCGGGGTTCTCCACCACGCTATATATGGGTGAGACATTGCGAGCAGTGAAGTGCTCGACGATGTCGTAGAATATGGTGGGGTCGGCACCGGAGGGCACCTCGAGCAGGAACAAGGCCTCGATGGGGTTCTCGGGAGGCAGCAGCAAGGGATTGGGATGCTTGGCCAATTGCTTCTCGAAAGACTGCTGCGCATCGTAGTCGAAGCAGGTGAAATGATTGAAGTAGGGCTTGGACAAAAACAGGGCGAAATCCTCGTGGTCTATATGCCCATCAAGCAGACGCAGGCGGTCGTTTTTGTCCGGAACGGCAAAAAACTGGCGCAAGGAGTCCACTAGCATGGCGTTGAAATCCTCCTCGGAGAGCTTCTGCTCGAATTTCACGCTGTTGCTGAACAGCACTATGTTGCCGGTGTTGCCGCTGTCTATGGCCTCGGCCAAAGGGCCGGCAAGAAAATCGCTGGTGTTGCTGACAAACTCGCTGGACTCCAGCCTAGCGTAGGGCAGCAACAGCGCAAAAAACGTCTTGTCCTCAGTGGCTATGTGCTCTTCCTCGCTTAAATCGCGCAGTATCCCCGTGCAGATGCCGTTGCCCGTGCCGCCCCCTGTGGAACTGAAAACGTAGTTGCCGCGGATGAGGGGTAAAAGCTCGCGCTTCACAGACAAATAAGCGTCCAGACCTATGGCCGGATCCTTGCGCGAACCCTTAAACTGCCCGCGGCCAGCATGCAAAGAAGCCAGCAGACGACGCCCGCCGCCATCAACCTTGCCCAGCTCAGTCTCAGATACGTTGACAAGAACCGCCTCGGAGTCTAGCCTGGCAGCAATCTTGCAACCCGCCCCACCTATGCCTATAGTCATCTTAGCGCTCCTCTAAATATGATGATTGCCTGGATTCAAAACGACGGCTCTCAACTAAACGAGCCAGAGCCAAAGCCCCGTAACGGCTGATGTAAAGATTCTTGCGGTTGCTCTCGTCACGCATCTCAATAAAACGTAAACCAGACAATACCTCGGCCAAAGCAACCGCAGTCTGCTTGGTGCGAGTGATGCCTAAATGCTTCAAATCATCAAAAAAATTGGTCAAGTTGTACTTTAATGAACGGTCCTCAGCCGTGGCAGACCATAATAACAGCAAATAGTGAGACTCTGATAAAAAGTCCACCTGCCGCTCAAATAATGCCAAGGCCTCAGTGCCAGTCATAAAAAAATCATGCCCTAAATCAAAATGACAAACTAAATCAGCATACTATACCATACTGCCATTGGAAGGTCAAGAAATCGCGTGAAAAAAAGAAGTGAAATCAAAGAGAACAAGACAAAGCACAGTTTAGTATGGTTTAGTTTAGTGCATTACAGTATAGTGTAGTATATTTAACTACACCCTTTGCTTTTGTCTTTGTGTATGTTTTGCGCAAACGGTTTTTTTTTGCGGGTCTGCTTGGTGGATATGGTATTATATTATATGCTTTATGTATAGATTTAGGTTTAGCTATATGTTTACATTTTACCTTCGCACCTACGGTTGTCAGATGAATGAGCGCGACTCTGAGGCCTTGTCGTGTTTATTATCGGCGCATGGTCATCAGGAGGTTGAGGAGGAATCGGCGGCGGATCTGCTTTTATTCAACACTTGCAGCGTACGCGAGCAGCCTGAGCTTAAGGTTTTGGGCAAGATAGGTTTGCTAAAGAGGGCCAAGCGCGGGCGTCCAGAGTTAAAAATCGGTCTTATTGGCTGCATGGGTCAGCGTTTAGGCGCGGAGCTTTTCGCTCTGCTGCCGCATCTGGATTTTGTTGTGGGCAGCGATCAGCTGCGCGAGATACCCGGGATTTTAGAGCGTATTGCCGCTGGGGAGCGGCATATTGCGGTTACCGCTTTGGGCGGCGACGATTTCATGCGTCTGAGCGAACACAAGGGGGCTGATCTTTGCAGCTATATCTCCATTATCCAGGGTTGCAATCAGTTTTGTAGCTACTGCATAGTGCCTCACACCCGCGGCAGGGAGCGCAGCCGCGACATGGCGGACATAGTGCGCGAGGTGAAGCAGCAGGTAGAGCGGGGCAGCCGTGAGATACTGCTGCTGGGGCAGAATATCACCGCCTACGGCATAGCGGAGGCCAAAAGGGCAGGGCACTATGATCCGGAGGCATCATATCTGGCCGAATTACTCGCGAGACTTGAGGAGATCGAGGGTCTCTGGCGCATACGCTTCACCTCGCCGCATGTGCGCTATATGAACGATAAATTCATCCAGGCTATCTGCGGGCTGTCCAAGGTCTGCAAGGCCTTCCATATTCCAGTGCAGTCAGGCAGCAACCGCATCCTGAAGGCAATGAACCGGGGCTATACGCTGGAGGAGTATGTGCACAGAGTGCGGCAGATCAAGAGCCTGGCGTCCGAGGCGCAGTTTTCCACCGATATCATCGTCGGCTTCCCTGGCGAAACAGTGGCGGAATTCGAACAAACCCTGGAGCTGATGCGCGAGATAAAGTATGATATGGCCTATATTTTTCGCTATTCGACGCGTAGCGGCACCAAGGCGGCGGAAAATATGCGCGATGATGTCAGCGAGGAAGAGAAAAAAAGACGCAATCAAGTGCTGCTCGAAGAGCTTAACCAAACGGTGGAAAAACGTAATCAGGCTTATATAGGACAAAGCCTGGAAGTCCTGGTGGAAGGGCAAAGCAAGCGCAATGAGGAACGCTGGACCGGGCGTAGCCAACTCAATAAAGTGGTGAATTTCCCCTGGGTGGAAAGCCTGAACATCGGGGAACTGCGCCAGGTGAAAATCTTGCGCAGCAGTGCGAACTCCTTGTATGGCGAAATTGTAGAGTAGCATTGCTGCTCAGGTAAGGGTTAAGCCTGTGAGAGTGGAATATATATAAGGGTAGGGAACGGGCAAATTGGACACGAAGACACACTAAAGCACACAAAGACACACCAAAATTCGTAAACATTTACTTTTAGGCTGGGCTAATTTAATCCCGTTTTTGGAGTATAGACATTGAAGTTATTGGCACTTGATTTTGACGGCGTGATTTGCGACAGCGCCAGGGAAACCGGCCTGAGCGCCTGGAAAGCGGCCCGTGAACTGTGGCCGGAATGCTGCAATGCGGACGAAATGCCGGAAAAGCTTATGCAGGAATTCATCGAGGTCAGGCCATATTTGGAAATCGGCTATCAGTCGCCCCTGATGCTCAAGATGCTGCTGGAAAAACTGCCTCTGGGCGAGTTTCAGGATAGGCTCGAGGATAACTGCCGGCGCATCATGCTGGAATCTGCGATGAACAGCGAAAGCATGATAAAATTATTTTCACAGACACGCAAACAATGGATGGAGCAGGACCTGGAGGGCTGGTTGGGCGCGCATGGTTTCTATGCAGGCGTGATACCGGCACTGCAAGAAGCGCTGAAATTGCAGGAGCAGCGGATACTGACCACCAAACAAGAATGCTTTACGCTGCCTTTGCTGACAGGGCAGGGGGTCGATTTTCCCAAGGAAAAAATCTGGGGCCTGGAAAGAAAGACCCCGAAAGAGGAATTGCTGCTTAGGCTACAGCGCGAGGGCTGGAAGCAGATTATATTTGTCGAAGACCGTCTGGAAACCTTGCTCAGAGTGATGCAAATACCGCAGCTGGACGGGGTCAGGCTGTATTATGCGCTCTGGGGCTACGGCACCGACAAGGAAAAACAACAGGCTGCCAGCATTGAGCGCATTAAATGCATCAGCCTAGTTGACTTCCAAGAAGTTCTGCGGGATACGGAACATTAGCGGCAAGTATATAAGGCGGAGCAGGGCAGGGCGCTGATTCTTCGTGTGACTTGGTGTGACTTAGTGTGTCTTAGTGTCCAAAAAACCTGCTCAAAACCCTGAGAAAACCATGTCCAAGAAATTTTTATTTTGCGATTTAGACGGCACCATTATCAGCGGCGGGCGTCCTCTTTCGGCCTGCAATCTGCGTACTCTGGAGGCTCTGCGCCGTTCTGGCGTCGTAGTTGCCTTGGCCAGCGGCAGAAGCCCCTACTCCATGCGCAAGGTAATCACTGCGGACATGCCTTTCGACTACGCCATATTCTCCACGGGTGTAGGCATCATGCACTGGGGCAGGCAGGAGATAGTCTGGCGCAAACAGCTGGAGGCCGCCGAAGTGAAGAAGGCAGCGATGGTTTTCGAGGAGACTCGCATCGATTATATGGTACAGGAGCAATTACCGGAAAACCACCGGTTCAGCTATAGGTGTTTCAGCAGCAAAGAGCATGAAAACAGCGATTTTTTCCGTCGTCTAAGCATCTATGACTCCCATTCTCAGGCCTTGGCCGAGCCGGTCTTCCAGCAGGGCGCCAGCCAGTTGCTAGCGGTGTTGAGCCATAACGATGCCAGACTAGAGGGGCTGCAAGCCAGCCTGCGCGACTTTTCAGTGGTGCGAGCCACATCGCCGCTAGACGGCAAGAGCATCTGGCTGGAGGTGTTTGCTCCAGGAGTAAGCAAATCGGCCGCTGCGCAATGGCTCAGTGATTGTGAAGAAGGCCATGAAGCCACCTATGCTTTAGGCAACGACCACAACGACTGGGACCTGCTGAACTGGGCCGGAAAAAGCCTGATCGCAAAAAAATCACCCCTTGAGCTGCAACAACGCTTCCAGGTACTCGAAGCCGAGCCGGAAAACTTCCTGCGACAGGCAGCGCAAACCTGGGGCCTGATAAAATAATAGCCGCAGAACGGCAGCCCAGGTTTTTTGCACACGAAGTTACACAAAGCCACACGAAGGCACGAGATCGCCATAGGCGGCTACTGCTGGCGCCTTGAGCGCAGGATCAAGACTGAAGACTGGCTCATAGTCCATTTGCCACCGATGCCGACAGAGATGCAGAAATTGAAGTGACAAAAAACTCCCAAAACAGCGGCAGGCAGGCCTGGGTTCTGGTTCTGCTTGCGATATTGTTTTTTTGGCTGCGCAGTTATTTCTGGGCAAATGCCGACATCAGTCATGACGAGGCTCTTAGCCTGGGCCTGTACTGCCACAGCCTTGACGGGCAGCAGCTGCCGTTCTGGGGCATTTTCCGCAACTATACGCTGGCCAACAATCATATGCTAAGCTCGGCGGTCTATTGGCTTTGGCTCAAGGTGGTACCGGCCAGTTCCGCCGCTGTGATAATTCGCCTGCCATCGCTGGGCTTTGCGACCTTGAACTTGTTGGCAATCGGTCTGGGCTGGCGTCCCTGGCTGGGGCGGCGCTATGCCGCAGCAGCCGCTTGCATCATGGCGGCCAGCCCCATATACAGCGCCTTCGCATATCAGGCGCGCGGCTATTCGCTCAGCATGCTTTTGGCCAGCCTGTCGCTTATCGGCATGATGCGGCTGATTTCTTCGCAAGGCGGAAAAGGGCAGGCCATACTCTGTTTGACGCTCTTTCTGCAGCCTTTGGTGATGCCCAGCGCTTTTGTCTTGGCTCCAGTCACAGCGGCGGTTTTATGCCTGGCTGTGGCAAAAGAAAGAAAAGACCTGGGCAAGGCGCTGCGCATATCGCTGCCTAGCCTGCTCTGCGCGGCATTGGCGGCGGCCTACTATCTTAGTTTGGGGGAGCAGCTTGCCGTGGCGGCGGCAAATGCAGGCAGCAATGTCAGTGTGCTCTGGAACCGCTGGTCGGCCTATGCAAATGTGCTCTTGGCCTTTGCGCTGCATCTAGGGCTGCTACTGCTACCCTTACTGCAAATGACATGGAGGCGCCCCGAGATAAGTGCGGCGGCTCCCGCAGAGGGGCAAGACCCGGCTTTCCTGCGCCGGCTGATTATAACCATGCTGGCAGCCGTATTGCTGGCGCTCACGGCCATGTTCCTGGCGGCTCCGCAAAAGGCCTTGCCCTTCCCGAGGAACTCCCTGCTTTTTTTGCCCATGTTGACATTTACGGCTGTCCTGGCGGCAAAGCAGCTGGGGTTCTTCAAACGGCACCTGTCATGGTTGCTCACGATTGTTTTGCTGCTTGCCTTGCTGATTGAGGCACTTTTCAATCTGCGTTGCACCGCTTTGATTCAGCAAGGCAAGCGCCCTCTGAGTCTGACTATGCAAGCCTACAAGGGGGGCACGGAATTCAAGGTTATCGCAAAGTCGCTGCGCCAGACCGGCTTGCCTGTCAATTGCCTGATTATAACGCAAAATTTTGACCTTGCCAGCATGCTTTGGCATATGAGTGCTGAAGGCTTGAACACAGAAAACTTGCATGCGCCCAATACACTGCAGCTACATGCGGCAAAACCCGACCCCTTAGTTACACCCGTTATTATAATCGCGCAAAACCGTAGTCAGGCTGAGGAGCTGGCGCAGGCTCTCGGAAACAGCGTACAAGACCTGCAATTGCTGCAGCAATTCAAGCGGCGCCAGCTATATGTGCTCAGATAGACCCCGTCCAAAAAGATGGCCTGGCAGAATTTTGGACACTAAGACACACTAAGACGACTTGGTGTGTCTTAGTGTGTCTTCGTGTGTCTTAGTGTCCGAACTCCAGTGCTTAAGCGTTGATTTCTGCTTCCCAGGCCTTGTTTAGCATGGCGTTTTTAGCGGCATTGCTTTCAGCGCTCTTGCGGTTCTTGCCTTCGCCACGCGCAATTTCCCTGCCTTTGAAGACGACTTTCACCTCGTACAGGGGTTCATGCACGGGGCCTTCGGCGGAAACGCAGACATATTCGGGTTTTTGCTGATGCTGTGACTGGCAGTATTCGAGGAGCATGCCCTTGGGGTTTTCTTCCAGGCCCAGTGATTGCAGGCATTCCTGCGGTTCAGGCAGCAGGCGTAGGCAGAGGGCGCGGGCCTCCTCGAGGCCGCCGTCCAGATAGACGGCACCCAGGAAGGCCTCGAAGGCATCGCCCAGAATCGATGGCCGCTGGCGCCCACCGCTCATATTTTCGCCGTTGCCCAACAACAAAGCCCGGTCTAACCTGAGTTTCAACGCATACGAGGCATTGGCCTGTTCTCTGACCAGCATGGAACGCGTGCGTGTCAGGATGCCCTCCTGTGCCGCAGGCAAGCCCTCAAAGAGAAAATCGCTAAGCACCAGTTGTAAAACCGCGTCGCCCAGGAACTCCAGTCTTTGGTTACATTCACACTCTTGGCTTTGTTCAGCTACATATGAGGAGTGCCGCAAAGCGGTTAGAAGCAGGCCTTGGTCTTTGAATCGATAGCCGCCCAGCAGCTCTATTTCAGCAAGCATGGCGGGCATTTCAGAGTCTTTAAGATTGAAAATTTTCATCGGCAGGTTATTTTAATCATAGATACAAGTCGGCAATTCACCTTAAACTATTACCAATTTTGGTATTTTCAACAACGGAGTGTTAAATGTACGAAGCCTCTGATTTACGCAAGGGTCTGAAAATCGAGCTTGACGGCGAGCCTTATATAGTTTCCGAATTTGATTTCTGCAAGCCCGGCAAGGGGCAGGCTCTTTACCGCTGCAAACTCAAGAATATGCTGTCGGGCGGCACGATGGACCGCACTTTTCGCTCGGTCGACAAGATAGAGCGTCCCAATCTGGAAGAAAAAGAGCTCCATTTTTCCTATGACGAGGGAGACGGTGTGTATGTTTTCTTCGATAGCCGCAGCAACGACGAGGTGCGCATTGACGCCAGTGTGCTGGGCGACAATGTCTATTTCCTGGATGATGACATGGCCTGCTCAGTACTTTTCTACAAAGAGCGCCCCATTGAGATCACTCTGCCGTTTTTTGTGGAGAAGAAGATCACCGAGACTGAACCGGGCGCACGCGGCGATACCGCCACCAACGTGCTGAAACCGGCCAAGATCGAAAACGGCTATGAAATCCAAGTGCCGCTTTTCGTCAACGTAGGCGACACAGTGCGCATAGACACACGCAACGGCGAATACGCCGACCGCGTCAGCAAGGCATAAGAATTGAAGCCTTGCTGTGTCTTAGTGTCCCAAATTTTCTATAGACTCGAGGCCATCACATGCCGAGTTTTTTTCAGATCAGCCAGTTAGCCTGGGTGCTGCCCGGTTCCGCCGCCAGCGGGGCTGCTTTATTGAATGAGGCTGGTGTTTTGCCCTTTGAGGCTCAGTCCAACGCGGAGCTGCTCAAGTTTTCCGCCAAGCCATATTTAGACTCGGTAAAGGGCTATCTTGACCCGGGCGGGCATCTGGCTCTGGCTGCCTGCAGCCTGCTAAAGAAGGGCAGCGCCAGCTTGCAGGGGCGCGCCACGCCGACTGCGGATGTCGGGCTGGTTTCGCTCAGCCGCTTTGCCGGGGCCAGCTCCGGCTACAGCTTTTTTGCCCAGATGCAGCAAAAGGGGCCGCGCCTGGCCAGCCCGATGATTTTTCCGCACTCCTACGCCAGTACCGCCGGCAACCTGGCAGCCATCGAGTTTGGCTGGAGCGGAGCGCACATGGTATACTTCGGCAAGCAGGATTGCCGCGAAACCCTGGAATATGCCGCCGCCAGACTAGCAGAAGGCAGCGTAGAGAGCATGGTGGTCCTGATTTACGAAGCCATGCCGGCGCAGCTTATGCCTGCCGCAAGACCCATACGCAATGGGGCAGTGGCTCTGCTAATGGAAAAAAGTGAAGCTGGCGCGGAGGCCCTGCTGCGCTTTAGCCTGCAAGAGCTGCGACAGACAGCGAAAATATGCTCCGCAGAAGGCAGCCTGCAAGATGCCTTGCAAATGCTGCAAGGGCTAAAAAATATTACTGAAGCTCGATGAGAATCGGGTTTTTGATGCCGAATTTAGACCCCGTCCAAAAAGCTGGCCAGACCGAAATTTTGGACACGAAGACACACTAAAACACACGAAGACACACCAAGCTTTTTGGATTTTTGTAGTATGGCTGCTTAATCAGCTTCCTCTTGTGTTCTTTTGTGTGCCTTAGTGTACCTTAGCCCCCGTCCAAAAAGGTCATAACGCCGAAAGGCCCTT
>JAAZIY010000102.1 GCA_012800625.1 Lentisphaerota bacterium | reverse complement strand
ATCAAGTCCGGCTCCTGCCTTGCTGGACTGGGAGAACCAGAACGCTCCCCGGGGCTGGAACAGCTGGTCTTCGAATCCCAAAAGCAAAATAGGTGCACGACAAAAAGAGGGCAGAAATAATTCAGGAGTCGCCTACATAGGCGACTCCCAAGGAAATGCCTCAATTATACAGAGCCTGACGGTGAGTGCCGAACAGCGTTTTTTAGTCACTGGCTGGGTGAAGGGACAGGGCAGCGGCAACATTACAGTGGGCTATCGTTTCCAGGATGAAAAACGTCGCTGGAGCAGCAATCGCAGCCAGGAAGGCTCTTTGCTGCTTGATGCATCAGAAACCACTGACTGGCAACCGGTAGCTTTTCATATAACTGTGCCGGAGGCTTGCACAAATTTGATTCTGATGCTTGGAGCCAACAATCAAGATAAAGAGGGGCTGGCTTTCTTTGACGACTTCGTGCTAAACAAGCTTGACTAGCCCAGGCACTGTGCGCGGCTAGGCTAGCGCGCCGCTTTTGATCTCCTCAGGCAGGCTTGCAAGGCGTTCGTCAAGCTCGCATTCCCAGACGATGATGACGCGCCAGCCCAAGGCGCGCAATTTGCCCAGGTTGACTTTGTCGCGCTCCAGCGTGCGGCGGAATTTCTCTTTCCAGAACTCGACATTTGACTTGGGCATGCCGGCCAGTTTGCAGCCCTCATGCCTGTGCCAGAAACAGCCGTGCACGAAGATGAGTGTGCGCCACTTGCGCAGGCAGAGGTCGGGCTTGCCAGGCAGCCCTCCGGCATGCAGGCTGTAGCGAAAGCCCAGCGCATGCAGATGCCGGCGCAGCTTCATCTCCGGCCTGGTGTCCTTGCCGCGTATGCGGCTCATCACCCAGCTGCGTTGTTCAACACTGATGTTATCCAAGACTCTGCTGTTCAATCATGTGTAATAACAGGCAATTGCAATTTGTCTTCAAGGCATTTGCCTAGGCGCTCCGCCTCGCGCATGTCCCAGAGCGTTTCTTTTTTTTGCAAAAAATCGCTATTGCGCCGCAAAGCCTGGGTCACAATATCAATGGCGCGATAATAAGAAGCTGCGGCTCCGCTTCCGGGTGCGAGGTTTTCATTTAAAAAGGCTAGAAATTTTTCTTCAACTAAAAACTTCTCATTTTTTTCATCTTGCCCAAACCTGTTTTTTACCTGATATCCGCCCTCCTGCTTAAAAAACTTAGTGTGTCTTGGTGTGTTTTGGTGTGTCTTAGTGTCCTCAGCTTAGTCCAGGTCTTGGCAGGCTAGGTATATGGTTTTGAAAAGCTCGGGGATTTCATGTTCCTCGAGACAGCTGAAGGCTATTCGAAGGTCGCTGGCTGTGATCGATATGGTGCCGGCCTGATATTTTTGGAGCAGATGCAAACGCAGTGACTCTGCATCGATTTTTTTGAGCCGCAAACACATAAAGTAGCCGCTGCTGAAAGGATAAGCCTCGAAATGCTCCTGCCAGTCGGGGTTGTTTGCGAGTACCTCTTTCACCTTCAAGGCTCTTGTTTTCATCAGGGCGGCCTTGGCTTGGCGCTGTGCGTAGAAGCCCGGGTCCTGCAAAGCCTGGTTGATGATCTTCTGCGAAAGTATGGAGCAATTGCTGATGGTGCTTCTGACGATGCCGGCGGCCTTGGCCTCCAGGGCGGCAAAGAGCGGACTGTTTTCAGACACTCCGCCTATGGAGAAGCTGATAAAGCCGACCCTGAGTCCCCAGACATATACCTCTTTGGTGGCGGCATCGGCCTTGATCGCCAGCAGCCTGGGATGCTTGCCGGCCAGTTTGCTGAACATGGACTGTTGCATCAGTGCGGAGTCGAAGAAAAGCCCGAAGTAGGCGTCATCCACGAGCACCACCAGGTTGAGGCCGCGCTCGGCGCTTTGCAACAGCGCCTGAGCCAGGGCCTCGCCCTCCTCCTCGGTAGCGGTGTAGCCGCTGGGGTTATTGGGGAAGTTCAAGATGACCACGAGTTTTTCGCCGGCCTGGTGTTTTTGCAGGGCCTCTCTGGAGGCTTGCAGGTCTAGTCCCTGACCTTCAAAGTAGTTGTAGAACTCGAGTTTTGCCTGACAGCGCACGCCGAAATTCAGGTGATAGTTATCCCAGTTCATATTTGCCATAAGCAGGCTGTCGCCGGGGTTGACAAAGAGGTCGGCGGCTACACTCAGCGCTCCGGAGAGGCCATTGGTGACTATGGGCAGACTGCAAGGTACGCCTTGCAAATCAGGGTTGTCATGCAGGTTTTTCTGCCGCCAGCTTTGGCGCAACTCAGCAATGCCCTGCGAGGGCGCATAAAGCAGAGCCTCATTGGCGTTGAAGTCATCCAGCTGTCGCATAACGCAGTCCAGGTGCATGGCCTGGCCGGCCTCGAGGGCGGTGCCGATGCTGGCGTTGAAGCGCTTGCCCAGGGTCTTGGCCTCGGCAGACTGGCTCAGTATACCCTTGCTGGGAAAATACATGCGCTTGCCTAGCTCCGATAAAAGCTCCAAGGCCAGGGGGTTTTCGGCAGCAATTTTCGCGTTGAGTTCTACAGCTAGAGGGTCCATTTTTGCTCCAGTTAAGGCTCTTTGTACAAGGAGTATAAATTGTCGTGGCATCAAAGGCTAATATAGACCCCCGTCCAAAAAGGTCATAACGCCGAAGGGCCGTTAGTGGCGCCCCTACAGGGCGCCGAATTCGGGAGGGGGCTTTTACCCAGGGTGGCGCTCGGCCTGCGGCCTCGCTTACCCTGGGCTGTATTAGGTTGCCCTTTCAGGGCACCAAATGGACTTAATCGCAGAAAAAAATTAAAATTTTTTCCAAAAAATACGTTTTTCAGGAGAATTGTGCTTTT
>JAAZIY010000101.1 GCA_012800625.1 Lentisphaerota bacterium | reverse complement strand
TGGCGCTCATGGCGGGGTCGGGCGGGGCGATCCGGCATATAAATCGGACGAATCGGACGAATCGGACGTATCGATCGGGTGTAGCGGGGTCGGAGCGCCGGCATCCTTGCCGGCATACAACCAACCAAGATAAAAACAAACCAGAGATTAAAACCAACCACAGAAAAGCAAGCCCCTTAGGTGCATTCGCATTCCACAGCGTTATTTATGTTTTTAAAGCGGATGGGGTTGTATGCCGGCTGGAAGCCGGCGCTCCGACCTCAGCACCTTAAACACAAATAATGCTGCGGATTGCGTACGTGTCTAGGCTTGCTTTCCTGTAGTTGGTTTTAGTTTCTAGTTTGTTTTATCTTGTTGCGGTCTGACTTAGTCCTTGCTGCGGCTTTGTGTCCATTTGAACAGAGCCCACAAGATGGCAGGCAAGACTATGGCCACCAGAAAAGCGGTCAAGGGGGCCTCGGCGCCCATATAGCTGCCCCAGGCGCAATAAATGGCGCTGACCGGCAAGGTGCCCAGAGCGCAAACCAGGAAAAAGCGGAAAAAAGGCATACGGGCCAGGCCGGCCAGCAGCGACATGAGTTCAGGCAGTATGGGCAGGGCGCGGCTTAGAATAATGGTCAGGTCGCCCCAGGACTGGAAGAGCTGGCGAAACTCCCGCAGCTCCTCCGGCTTGGCCAGCAGTGACGCTCCCTTGTCGCCCCAGAGTCTTGCCAGGCCATAGCCCAGCAGTGCCGCCAGCATGCTGCCTATGGCCGCCCCGGCCCAGCCCAGCCAGAAGCCGTAGACTATGCCAAAGGCACACATGACCCCAGTGGCGGGTATGGGTAAAACCAGGTCGCTAATCAGCAGAAGCACTCCGGCCAGCCAGCCCCAGGCTCCCTGGCGGCGCAATATGGCCACATAGTTATCTACGCTCAGAGCCGACTCCAGGCTCTCGCCCCAAAGCGCGAAACCCGCCAAAAAGAGCAAGGCCAGTAATATGGTGATTAATAAGATGCGCCCTGGCAAAGGGTTCTTCGAGCCAGACTGCAAAGCCATAAAAACATCCTCCCAATAGCCCTCAAAAAAGCCGTCTGGCAGTTTTTGGACATTAAATCAGACAAATTCTTTATTCATGCCGCAGTGCGTCT
This sequence comes from Lentisphaerota bacterium, assembly GCA_012800625.1. GTDB lineage: Bacteria > Verrucomicrobiota > Lentisphaeria > Oligosphaerales > Oligosphaeraceae > JAAZIY01. The sequence goes on along the minus strand of JAAZIY010000101.1, from coordinate 1,075 downwards.
ATAGGATCTAGTTTTGCCGCTCGCATAGCCGGATATATGCCGAAGACCACACCGACGCTAACGCTGATACCCAGGGATAAAACCAGGCTGTATACGCTGACCACGGTGGGCATGCCGGCCATTCTGCTGATGACCCAGGGTATGAGCAGCCCAAGGCCTATGCCCAGGACCCCGCCGCTCATGGAGAGCACCACGGTTTCTATCAGAAACTGCGCGATGATCTGCCGCTGTTTTGCGCCTATGGCGCGGCGTATGCCGATCTCGCGCGTGCGCTCGGTAACGCTGGCCAGCATGATATTCATAATGCCAATGCCGCCCACCAGCAGGCTGATGCCGGCAATGGCGCCCAGCACCGTGTTAAAGATGCGCTTGGTGGCCTCGGCCTGCTTCAACAGAGCCAGGGGCACGCTGACGTAATAGTCCTTCTTGCTGTGATAAACCTGCATCTGGCGCTCGATGGCGGCGGCGCTAAGCTCAACCAGGTTCTCATCCTCGACCTCGATAATCAGCTGATGCAGCTCGACCTTCTCGCGGATTTGCGAGCCGGACTTGAGCTGCGTGAACACATCTCCGAAGTGCTCCCTGGCCACATTCAGGGGGATATAGGCGTCGGTCTGCTGGTCCGGAGTCTGCATGGCTCCCTCCTGTGCGCTCTCGCTTTGCACGATGCCGACCACCTCGTAGTAGTTGCTGCCCATGCGCAGGGACTCACCGATCACCGCCTCGGTGGCCATCAGTCGCCTGGCGCCATATTCAGTGAGCACGGCCACATTTTTGCGCTCGGCCTGGTCCAGGCGGTTAATAACGCGCCCAGCAACCAGGGGTCTGCTCACCAGCTCGAACCAGTCCGCGTTGGTGCCGACGACCCGCAGGTCCATGGTGCGTTTGCCCAGGCGCCCTTCTTTTTGTATAACTTTCACCGGCACGATACGCTTCAAGGTAGGTATGGTTTCGGCCAGTCTGGTGACATCGCTGTAGAGCAAGCCGTAGATGCTCAGAAACGAGCGCACATTGGTGGCGGTCTGCTCATCGGCCGGTTTTTGGGCATTGATAATGATATTGCGGCTGCCCAGCC
>JAAZIY010000100.1 GCA_012800625.1 Lentisphaerota bacterium | reverse complement strand
CGCTGGGAGAAACCGCTGCGCCTGCCGGCAGCTCTGCACGGAGTCAGCCCCTTTGGCCTGCAAACCTGGAACAGCCTGCAGGCCCTCGAATTCCTCTGCTCCATGCCCGAGGTGGACAGCGAACGCCTGGGCTGCACCGGAGCCTCCGGCGGAGCCAGCCAGACCTGGACGCTGGCCCTGCTCGATGAGCGCATCAAGGTGCTCGCGCCGGTATGCATGCTCTCCGCCCATTTCCAAGGCGGCTGTCTTTGCGAGGAAGGCCCGCTTTTGCGACTCAACGGGGTCACCAGCTTTGACATCGTTTCGGCCCTGGCTCCGCGGCCCATGCTACTGCCCTCAGTCACCCAGGACTGGACCAACCTGCTGCCGCAGTACGAGTTCCCGGCCTTGCAGCAGGTTTACCGCCTCTTTGACGCCGAGCAGAACCTGGCCAACTTTCACTGTGACGCGCCGCACAACTACAACCGCTATACACGGGAACGGGTTTATCCATGGTTTACGCATTGGCTGCTTAACCAGGCCGCTCGCCAGAGCATAGCCGAGGACGAGATCGCGCCGCCGCCCGAAGAGCTGCTGCGCCATGGCCCCGAGCCAAAAACCAGCATCAGCCTGGCGCAGTCGCAGGCCTCGCTGGCCAAGCTGCAAGAGCATTATTGCGCCAAGGCGCTGTATAAGCCAGACGCCGCCGCCTCCTTTGCCGACTGGCAACAAGAGCGCCGCCTGCAACTGGGCAAAATACTCAACCACGACTTGGAACTGCGCCATATCGCCATGCGGGTGCGCGGCGAAGCCTGGAAGATAGGCGAGGCCAAGGCGCAGGGATACCTGCTCTCCAGACGCGAAAAAGGCGACCTTATCTCCACAGTATGGATTTCTCATCCTGATAGTAAGCCCGGGCAGCCTTGCTTTCTGCTTGTCGCCGACGGGGAGAAGCGCATGTACTTCTCCGGCGGCAGCCACGCCGCAGTGCTGGACAGCATCCTGCGGCGCAACTGTAATGCCCTGGTCATGGAATTGCTTGGCAGCGGCGAAACCGCCAATATGCTGCAAAAATCAGTGCGTGACGAGGATGAGCCTACTTTTCATGCCTTCAACCCCAGTCTTTTCTCCTTCCGCGTGCAGGATATCTTGACCTGCATTGCCATGCTGCAGGAAAACGGACAGGAAAATATCACCCTGGTGGCGACAGGCGAGGCAGCTAGAACCGCACTCTGCGCCCTGCCCCTGAGCAGCGCTAAAACCGCTGCCTTCCTGGAAATGGACAAGCTGGAGGACAGCGCCGAGGCCTGGAGCGGAAGCTTCCAGTTCCAACCCATGATCATGAAGGTGGGTGGCATGAAAGGCTGCCTGATGATGGCCGCAGAACGGCAAATCACTCTCTGTAGACCAGTGCCGGATATGGCTAAAACCCTGAGCCAGACTAGCCAGATAGCAGGTAAAAACTGCCGCCTGAGCATGTCGACAGACAGCCTGACGCTTAGCATGGGAAGATACCTGGGCGAAGCACACTAAGCATGTCTTAGCGTGTCTTAGTGTGTCTTAGTGTCCAAAACAAAGCAAATTAGTTTTTGATGAGGTAATGATGCGTGAATTAAGTCATGTTTTTGATTTTTGCGTGGTGGGTGGCGGCCTTTCAGGCCTGAGCGCGGCGCTGGCTGCCGCCAGGAGCGGCCTGCGCTGCGCCCTGGTGCAGGACCGACCGGTACTGGGCGGCAATGCATCCAGTGAAATACGCATGTGGATTTGCGGAGCCGCCGGCCTCGACAACCGCGAAACCGGCATAGTCGAGGAAATCAGCCTGGAAAACAACTACCGCAACCCAAGCTCAAATTTCTCAATCTGGGACAGCGTGCTGTTTCAGCTCGCCTGGCAGGAGAAAAATCTGACCCTGTTCATGAATTGCTCGGTCAACTCCCTGGAAATGCAGGGACAGAGCATTAAGTCGATACGCGGCTGGCAGGGCACAGCGGAAACCTGGCATGTCATCACAGCGGATGTTTTCGCAGACTGCTCCGGAGATAGCATCCTGGCACCGCTGAGCGGCGCCGAGTTCAGCATAGGCAGAGAAGCGACAGATGAGTTTGACGAAAGCCTGGCGCAAGAGAAGGCAGACCGCAAAACCATGGGCATGAGCTGCCTTATACAGGCCAGAGAAACCGATTCGCCAAAAACCTTTATCCCCCCGCCCTGGGCAACGAAGATAAGCTGCGATACGCAGCTGGCTAATCGCGGGCACGACTTCCGTGGCATGAATAATTTCTGGTGGCTGGAGCTGGGCGGCGACCGCGACAGCATACATGATACTGAAGAGCTGCGCGACGAGCTGCTCGCCCTGGCTTTCGGAGTCTGGGACCATATTAAAAATCACGGCGAGCACGGCGCCGACAACTGGGAGCTGGAGTGGGTGGGCTTCCTGCCCGGCAAACGCGAAAGCCGGCGCTACATAGGCGACCATGTGCTTTCCGAAAAAGAGCTGCTCTCCGGCGGCAAGTTCCCTGACCTGGTGGCCTATGGCGGCTGGCCCATAGACGACCATTTCCCCGGAGGCTTCTATCACCAGGGCGAGCCTAACCGCTATATCCATATGAAGCAGCCCTATGGCATACCATATCGCTGCCTCTATTCAAAAAACATCGACAACCTATACTTTGCCGGTCGCAACATCAGCGCAACCCACGTGGGTATAAGCTCTACTAGGGTCATGGCCACCTGCAGCCTGATGGGACAGGCTGTCGGCCTGGCCGCCGCCTTGTGTAACAAGTATTCCTGCCTGCCTCGAGGAGTATATGATAAACACATCGCCGAGCTGCAAGCCATGTTAATGGAGGACGACTGCTACCTGCCCGGAATGAAACGGGAAGTCTCAGAGCTTTGCCGTAATGCCGCGCTAAGCGCCTCCGAAGGCGAGCCACAGGCCTTGCTAAGCGGAGTGGACCGCCCCCTGGACGGAGAGCCTAATGCCTGGGTAGGCAAACCTGGCAGCTACCTGCAGTACGACTTTGGCCGCAAAACCAAAATCAGCAGCGTGCGCATCGTTTTTGACAGCGACTTGAACCGCATGGGCAAAGGGGACTGCAAGAACCATGTTGAGAAAAATATATTGTCTAACTTCCCCTTGCATCAGCCGCCTCGAACCCCGCCAGCTAGCCTGGTGAAGGAATTCTGCTTGGAAGCCAGATTGCCCGACGGCAGCTGGAAACAATGCTATGTAGAAACTAACAACTATCAAAGGCTGCTGCGCTTTCAACTCGATATCGAGACCGAAGCCATACGCCTTATCCCCAAAGCTACCTGGGGCGCCGAAGAATGCCGGGTCTTTGCCTTCGAGCTGCGCTGAAACGGGAACGTAGACAGCCCACATTGGTCTAATAACCGTTAACAAAGATTTGGACAAAAAGGTGCACTAAGGGCTGCCAGGCGGCCTTTGCTGTGCTGCCGCGGCTAGTCTCGCATGGCCGTGTCAAGCAGAACAAAGGCCCGATTTTGAAAAGCTTCTTCTCAGTAGCGCAGCTGTATTTACGCCTGGAACGGCTATATTATAGCGGTTTACCGTTTTCGCTCTTCGAGCGACCTGCCAACACAGCGCTGCGGCGCTGTTTCATCATAAAAAAGGGGGTTTGCCATGAATAACAATGACAATCCACTGAAAAACTTCACACCCAGGGCGCAACAGGTCATGGCGCTGGCTCGTAAAGAGGCCAAAGAGCTGGGCCTGTCATATGTCGGTACCGAACACATACTGCTGGGCATCATCAAACTCAAGCATGGACTCTCGGTCAGCCTGCTGGAAAAAGCCGGCCTTAACCTCGAGGAAATCAGCAAAGAGATAAGCAAGCTGGCAAGCAGTGAAAGCAAAGGCGGCGAGCTGGAAGGCTCCTTGCTGCCCTTTACCAGCCGCGTCAAAAGAGTGATCACCACCGCGGCAGCCGAAGCCAAAAACATGGGCTTCAATTATATAGGCATCGAGCATCTCCTGCTGGGACTGCTGAAAGAAGACGAGGGCGGAGCAGCGGAAATCCTGAAAAAATTCAAGCTGAATTTCGACGAGGTGCGCAATGGCCTGCTGAAAGAGCTGGACCCGCGTTTTCTGCCGGAGGACAGCGACCTGGCAGAGCCTGCCGCCAACCAGGAAGAGAGCGAGGAAAACTCCGAGCAGATGAAACAAGCCGGTAAAGACAAAACCCCGGCACTGCAGGCCTTTGGCAGAAACCTCTCCGAATTGGCTGAGCAAAACAAGCTGGACCCGGTGGTGGGCAGAAGCAAAGAGATAGAAAGGGTTATACAAACCCTCTGCCGACGCACTAAAAACAACCCAGTGCTCATAGGAGAAGCCGGCGTTGGCAAAACCGCCATCGTCGAAGGACTGGCACTGGCAATCAGAGACAACCGCGTGCCAGACCTGCTGCATCATAAAAAAGTGGTCGCATTGGATCTCACGCTGCTGGTGGCCGGAACCAAGTATCGAGGACAGTTCGAGGAAAGACTGAAAACCGTCATGGAAGAGATAAGACGCTCGCAAAACATCATACTCTTCCTGGATGAGCTGCACACCATCGTGGGAGCCGGCAGCGCCGAAGGCACCATGGACGCATCCAATATACTCAAACCCGCCCTGGCCAGGGGAGAGATACAGTGCGTCGGAGCCACTACCATGAATGAATACCGCAAAAGCATAGAAAAAGACGCCGCCCTGGAAAGACGCTTCCAGTCAATCATAGTGCAGCCGCCCAGCCCGGAGGAAACCGTCGAGATACTCAAAGGCCTGCAAAGCCGCTACGAAGAACATCATCGCAGCATCTATACCCCCGAAGCAATACAAATGGCCGTCAACCTGGCAGACAGATACATACCAGCCAGGTTCTTCCCGGACAAGGCCATAGACGTCATCGACGAGGCCGGTGCCAGGGCACACATCAATAGCTCCAAAAGCTTCCCCGACTTGAGCGAGTACGAGAAAAAAATCAAGCTGGTCTCCGAGCAAAAGCTCCGAGCCGCCGAAGAGCAGCATTTCGAGGAGGCCGCCGCCCTGCGCGACGAGGAGCAGAAGGCCAAGCAGGAAATGGAAGACCTGCTCGAAAACTGGAAGAAGAACAAAGAGGCACAGCGCATAGAAATCACGGCGGACGACATACGCCTCGTGGTCGCCAATATGACCGGCATACCGCTGGGCAGACTCGAAGAGCAGGAGGCCGCCAAGCTGCTGCGCATGGAAAGCAGCCTGAAAAAGCAAATAGTGGGACAGGACAAGGCGGTGCAGACAGTCAGCCGAGCACTGCGACGCTCCAGGGCAGACCTGAAAGACCCGCGCCGACCAATAGGCTCGTTCATGTTCCTGGGACCTACCGGCGTGGGAAAAACCTACCTGGCAAAAATACTCGCCGAATTCATGTTCGGAGACCCCGACGCGCTGATACGCCTGGATATGTCCGAGTACATGGAGAAATTCAGCGTCTCGCGCATGGTCGGCTCCCCACCCGGCTACGTGGGCTATGAAGAAGGCGGACAGCTCACCGAAAAGGTGCGCCGGCGCCCATACTCGGTGGTGCTCTTTGACGAGCTGGAAAAAGCAAACCCGGAAGTGAGCAATATCCTTTTGCAGATACTTGAAGAGGGACAGCTCACCGACAGCCTGGGCCGCAGTGTCAATTTTCGCAACACCATCATCATCATGACCTCCAATGTCGGGGCCGGCGAGACCCATAAGATGCAAAGCCTGGGCTTCAAAGCCCCCGGCATAAGCGAGGAAGCCGATGATGAGGCCGCCTACGAAAAGATGCGCCAAGAGCTGACCGACAAGGCCAGCAAGTTCTTTAAACCGGAGTTCCTTAACCGGCTAGATGATTTGATAGTCTTCAGAAGACTGGGACGCAAGGATATCGAACAAGTCATAGACCTTGAGCTGGGTAAAATCTACGAACGCCTGCAAAAGAAACATTGCTTCATAAGCATGGACGACGAAGCCAAGGAACTGCTCCTGGACAAAAGCTACAAGCCAGAGTTTGGCGCGCGTGAAGTCAGACGCACCGTCGAGCAATACCTCGAAGACCCGCTCGCAGAAGAAATACTGCAGCAAAACCTGATGGGGGCGAGCTGTAAAGTGCAGGTCGGCAGACTGAAAGGCGAGGAGAAGCTGAGCTTCGAGCTTAACATCACCGAGGAACAGCTGGAAAATAACAAAGAGCTTAGCCCAACCTGAAGCTAACCCTTAGTGTGCCTTAGTGTCCAATCCCCCATGTCAATCCAACTCACCATACGGGTTCTTGATACGGATACGCCGCATTTTAGCGGCCCTGCCCAACGGCTCGAGTTTACGCGCTTGCCAGTTAGTCTAGGCGGCCCGGATTGCGATGTGGCGCTGCCGGGCTTGCAAGGGGAGCTAGCGCTTATTACTCAAGACGAGGAGGGCTTTTTTCTGCAGTGCCGTGCCGCGACCGAGCTTGTGCTTGCTCAGCAGCGGCTTGCAGCGCCTGAAAAGCGGCGTCTGAAGCATGGCGAAAGCTTCCGCCTGCAAGCGTACGAGATCGTTTTTTACCGTCGCTTTGCCAGGGTCGCACTATCCTGGCAAAGCGGTTTTCTGGCCGCGGCGGTAAAGTACGGCATTGCGCTCATATTGCTACTGCAGCTCTTCGCCATCACCCTCTTGCCAGGGCTGATGAAAGAAGAAAGCTTTTGGCTGGGACAACGCATGCACCTGGATATTAGCGCCAAAAGCGACCGCCTCCGGGAAATGTTGCAGAAAGCCGACAGCAAGGACCCCATAGTGCAGGCCATGCAGCAGGCTTTCAAGCAGGAGCTGCAGCAAAGAACCCGGTATTTGCGCCGACACAGCCAGGATATGAGCCGCGCCCAGCGGCGAAGAATGCTGCAAGCCCTGCAAAGTATCGAAAACGAGCTGGTGGCATTGCAAGAAAGCAATATCTACGGCATCTATCCCCAGCCGGAGCTGCAAACCCGGATCATAGAGATAATTCAGTCAGAAAGTCAGCCATGAACCGACTTATAGACCTAGTCGCCAAACTCGAGGGCCTGCACGCCGCCGTGCTCGGCGACCTCATGCTGGACCGCTATGTCTGGGGCAAAGCCGAGCGTATCTCACCGGAGGCTCCGGTGCCCATCATCGAAGTGTCGCGCTGCAGCGCCGTGCCCGGCGGCGCCGCCAATGTGCTGCGCAATATCATCGGCCTGAATGCCCGTGCCCATGCCTTCGGATGCCTGGGAAACGACCCGGAAGGACTAGAACTGCGCGAAATGCTGCAGCAATGCCAGACTAATACCGAGGGCATAATTGTGGACGCGCAGCGCCCGACCACGGTCAAAACCCGCGTGCTGGCCGCAAATCAGCAGGTACTGCGCATAGACCAGGAGTGTAAAGACTGCTTCGAGGCCGATATGCGCCGGCAATTACTGGAAAAGCTGCGCCGCGCACTGGCCAATGACGATATAGGCCTGCTCATACTCGAAGACTATGCCAAGGGACTCTTTGACCAGCAGTTCATGCAGGAGGCCTGCAACCTGGCGCGCCAAACCGGCTGCATGGTCTGCCTGGACCCGCATCCCAGCCACAATTTCTGCGTGCAAGGGCTGAAACTGATGACCCCCAACCGCAGCGAGGCCTTCAAACTGGCGGCTATGCCCATGTCGGAACCCCACGAGAACCCCTTGCAGGATGAGGCTCTGCGCCAGGTTGGCAGCAATATCCTGCGCCAGTGGAGTCCGGAGCTGCTGCTTATCACCCTGGGAGCGCAGGGCATGGCTCTGTTTAGCGACGAAACTAAGCCCCCCTTGCACATAGCAACCCAGGCGCGCCAGGTCTTCGACGTCTCCGGAGCCGGAGACACCGTCATGACCTGCATGGCCCTGGCATTGCTGGCCGGCGCCAGCGCCGAAGAAGCCGCCAGACTGGCAAATGCCGCCGCCGGAGTCGTGGTCGGATACCTCGGCACAACCGCCATAGACGCCGAAACCCTGCGACAAAAAATCCGCGAAACCTAAATAAACCGCGTACAAAAGCCCTTTAACCACTAAGTCACACTAAGTCGCACTAAGTCACACTAAGGGGAAGCCGCAGGCGCATAAGCATGCGACTTTTTGGTCATTACAACACACGATTTTTTATCGTCAGAAAGCCACTCATGTCATCCCGTACTCTCGCTGTTATTCCTGCCCGCTATGCCAGCAGCCGTTTTCCCGGCAAGCCTTTGGCGCTTATCTCCGGCAAGCCGATGATACAGCGGGTCTACGAGGCCGCTAAACGCTGCGCTCGACTCGATGAGGTCATTGTTGCCACTGACGACCGGCGCATCTATGATGCCGTATTGGGCTTCCAAGGCAAGGCAGTCATGACCTCGCCTGAGCATCAGACCGGCACCGACCGCATTGCCGAGGCCATACAGGGGCTAGCGGCCGAGCTTATACTCAACATCCAGGGTGACGAACCCCTGATAGACCCCGGCGTGCTCTCCGAGCTTATAGACGCCATGCGCGGCAATGGGGCCGACATGGGCACCGCCGCCGTGCCCTTCCACCTTAGCGGACGCGACCCGCAGGACCCCAATGCCGTGAAAGTGGTTTGCGACACCCAGGGCTATGCGCTATATTTCAGTCGTGCGCCCATCCCGTACGCGCGCGGCGCGCAGCAAAATGCGCCGCCCCTGCTACACTGGGGGCTGTACGCATATAAAAGAGAGTTCCTTGAGAAATTCGTGCGTTGGCCACAAGGCGAGCTGGAAAAGACCGAGTCGCTCGAACAGCTGCGCGCCCTGGAAAACGGCGCCCGGGTCTGGGTGCTGCACACCGACAAGGTCAGCCTGGGCGTGGATACGCCCGAAGACCTGGCCCTGGTCGAAGAGTGCCTAAAAAAACAAAAACAACGCTGAAAACACCTAAAACTAAAGCTTCCTTAGTGTGTCTTTTGTGTTTTGGTGATTGTGGACAGAAGGCTACGCAAGCCAACAAACCCAATCCCTGAGAAGCCCTGCCGGGGCCAGGTAAGCAACGCTCCGGCACAACATCAACCGAGGTATTTCATGAGTTTAGCCAGTTTTGCTCTAGGCTCCGGCACTGCGGTCGGCAAGGGGCATTTGCCCCTGATCATCTCCGGCCCCTGCGTCATCGAGTCGCTCGATACTTGCCGGCGCATTGCCTCCGAAGTTCAGCAGCATTGTGCCGACCTGGGGCTGAGCTATGTCTTCAAGGCCAGTTTTGACAAGGCCAACCGCAGCAGCATCAGTTCTTTCCGCGGCGCCGGGCTGCAAGCCGGCCTCGATACTCTAGCGCGCATCAAAGACGAGTTCGGCTGCCTGCTCATCACCGATGTGCACCAGCCTGAGCAATGCGCCGAGGTGGCCAAGGTGGTTGACATACTGCAAATACCAGCCTTCCTCTGCCGGCAAACCGACTTGCTCGTGGCAGCCGCAGAGTGCGGCAAACCCGTGAACGTGAAAAAAGGACAGTTTCTGGCACCAGAGGACATGGCCGAAGTCATCAAAAAAATTGAATCAAGCGGAAACCAGCGTATATTGTTAACAGAGCGCGGCGCCAGCTTCGGATACCACAACCTGGTGGTCGATATGCGCTCACTGGTAATCATGAAACAACTGGGCTGCCCAATCATCTTTGATGCTACACACGCAGTGCAAATACCCGGCGGACTGGGAAATGCATCCGGAGGAAAACGCGAATTCGTCTTCCCGCTGGCCAGAGCCGCAGCCGCAGTGGGCATAGACGGACTCTTCCTGGAAACACACCCGGAACCGGAAAAAGCGCTATCGGACGGACCTAACTCGGTGCCACTGAATCAAATACCGCAAATACTCAAAACCATCAAGGAAATTAATGCACTGGTCGAAGACTGCAAACAAAATTAAAGTCGTTATCCTGGATGTGGACGGCGTGCTCACCAGCGGCGCCATAGGTTACGGCACCGGCTCGGAGGACGAAATCAAGTTTTTCAACGTCAAGGACGGCTGCGGACTGCAGATGCTGATGCGCGCCGGCCTGAAGGTGGGTATTGTCAGCGGACGGCGCAGCAAGGCCAATCGCAAACGCGCCCAGGAGCTGGGTCTCGATTTCATCAAGGAAAACTGCAACCCCAAGCTGCCGGCTTTCCTGGAACTACTCGAGGAATTGTCGGTCTCAGCAGAAGAATGCCTCTACATCGGCGACGACTTGATCGACTGGGCGGTGATGAAACGCTGCGGTATCTCAGTGGCAGTGGCCGATGCCAGCGCCGAGCTGCGCGGCCAGGCCAGCTTCTGCACCCAGCGCAAAGGCGGCGAGGGTGCCGTGCGCGAAGTGGCAGAGTGGCTGCTGCAAAAGCAAGGCAAATGGAAGGAAGCACTGGCGTTCTATGAGCTTTAACCAAGTAAAATGCCTGCTGCTTACCTGTATGGCTTTGAGCATTAGCCTCTCTGCCCAAAAAGGACTTTCTTTGCAGGATAGCCAATTCAGCCTGCAGCGCTTCGAGGCCGAAGGGGTGTTTGCGGACGAGGAGGGCGATGCCAGCGCAGCCAGTGCCTGGAAGGTCAGCGGCGAAAGCGGCAGAATGCAGGGCGAGTTGCTGCAGCTGCGCGGCTTTCAACTCAAACTGCAGAACCCGCAAAAAGGCAGCCTGCAAATACAGTCCCCGGGCTGCGAGTTTCAACGCAGCAGCTGGGAGCTTAAAAGCGACGAGGCCATGCTCTTGCAGGCCGAAGGGCTGCAGGCCTCCGGCCTGGGCTATGATGTCTACCGCAAAAATGACAAGCTTATGCTGGTCATCAGAAGCACAGTGCAAATCCGCTTCCACAAAGAAAAAATAAAAGAACTCAGAATGCATTAGCGGCGGGCTTTTATGCCCGAAACAAAGCAGGCTGCAAGGAGATGCCTGGGCAAGGGCTAAACCAAAACTTGAAAACCTAGTCTGTCTTAGACCCCGTCCAAAAAGCCTTTGAACTACTAAAACACAAAAGACACACAAATGAACACTAAGAGGGAGCTGATTGAGCAGATAAGCTACAGTTTTAAGTTTTCGAACAATCTGTTCTTATCTCTACAAAACAGAAAAACTCGATAAAATTGCATGAAAACCTGCTTTTTTCACGAAAAATGCTTCCTCCCCATGGCGCGAAGCGCCATACTAAAATAACCCTAGGCGCGGAGCGCGGAGCGCGGAGTGCCTAGGGAACAAGATTCCCATCAAAACTTGCGCCTGAAAGGCGCTACAAAAGACCTAAACCGCTGGATACAAAGAAAATCCTGTGGTTGGTGCCTTCTAACGCCGGCCGAAGCCGGCGGAGAACTGTTCCCATACCCTTTTTGGACGGCTCCTGCCGCGCCGGCCTTGGAGTTTTTCAGCAATATTCCCGGAGCACAACAAACATGAAAAAAAATCCGCCAGCCAGCTTTTTTCTGGCCATGTTGCTGGCAATTTTCGCGCTGGGCCTGATGCTACGGGCCGAGCCTCCCGCGCCTGAGGCAGACACTGCCGCTGCCCAGGAGGAACTCGAAGAGGTCAATATCTCCGCCGACCGCATGGAGATGCAGATGCAGGGCAACCGCATCGAACTCTCCGGCAATGTCCTGGTTTATGACAGCAGCATGAATCTGACTGCTGAGAAGATGACTGTCTTCCTGGGCAAAGACAACAAGCTTGAGCGTGTCGAGGCACTCAACAACGTCACCATACGCAAGCTCGACGGCTCGGAAAGCGCCACCGGCGAAAGAGGCAGCTACGACAGCAAAAACGACTTGATCACCCTCGAAGGCAACTGCAGCCTGCTGCAAGGCAAAAATGTGATGAGCTGCAAGGAGATCGTCTACGACCGCAAAAATCAAAGCATTAGCGCCAAAGGAGCCCGTCTTAACATCAAAGACCTGAAAAGCCGAAACCTGGACGGGGGGTTCATGCCAGGCGCCAAAAAAACGCCCGAGACCAAAAAGGAATGACGCTGGAGCAACTTCGTGTGACTTTGTGTGTCTTGGTGTTCAAATTCCTGCCCTGCCCTATCCACCTTTCAGCTTTCATTCATGGCCCTTTCCAGCAGCACACTTTTACAGGCCGATGGCCTGGTAAAAATCTACGGCAGCCGTTGCGTCGTCAACCAGGTCTCCCTTCAGGTTGGCCGCGGCGAGGTGGTCGGTCTGCTAGGCCCCAACGGTGCCGGCAAAACCACCACTTTCTATATGCTGGTGGGCCTCATCTCTGCCGACTCCGGGAGCATTAGTTTCGCCGGCTCCGAGGTCTCGCGCCTGCCCATGTATCTGCGCGCCCGCCAAGGCATGGGATATCTGGCTCAGGAGCCGTCGATTTTCCGCAAACTCAGCGTGCAGGACAATATCATGGCGGTGCTGGAGACCCTGCAGCTTAGCAACAGCGAGCGCGAAGAGAGACTGCGCAGCCTGCTCGATGAACTACAGCTGAGCCACCTGGCCAAGCAGAAGGCATTTACCTTGTCAGGAGGCGAAAGAAGAAGGCTGGAGATAACCCGCACCCTGGCCACCTCGCCCAGCCTCATACTGCTGGACGAGCCTTTCGGCGGCGTGGACCCAATCAATGTCTACGAGGTGCAGAAAATCATCGCAGCCCTGCGCAACCGCGGCCTGGGCATACTCATCACCGACCATAATGTGCGCGAAACCCTGGCGATAGTCGATAGGGCATACCTGATTTGTGCCGGGGAAATCATGTTCTCTGGAAAAGCTGAAGACTTGCTGCAGGATGAAAAAGCCAAAAAGCACTACCTGGGGCCGGGCTTCAATCCCTGAAAACCAAGCGCAGCAGACCACGTCCAAAAAGCAATTGGACACTAAGACACACTAAGTCACACTAAGTCACACTAAGTCACACTAAGACACACTAAGACACACCAAGGCACAGCTTGCCGCCTGCGCCCTAGGCGCATAACCCGCTAGCGCAGAAAGGAGGGCAGACGCCAAAACCCGAGTGGCTCAAACTGGCTTTGAGCCTAGCAAATGCCTTCAAACACGCCAAACCGGAATAATTTTACCGGCAATATGGCGACAGCAAAGGAGGAATTCTATGGATTTGATTGTTAGTGGTGCGAAGCACTTTGAAGTCGGAGCGGACCTGCAGCAACTCGCTGAAGAAGCAGCCAACAAGCTCGAGGAAAGCTATGTCAAACTCAGCTCCCTGAGACTGGTCTTGAATAAACAACGCAATTGGCATATCGCCGAAGCCGTGCTGAACGGCAAAAATATCTCCCTGGTCGCCAAAGCGCGATCCAACGATATACGCGTGTCAATCAGCGAGGTGTTCGAGAAGTTGGACCGGCAGATGAGACGCTACATCGAGAGAATCAAGGATATCTCAACCAAGCCCAACCCGGAAGCCAAGGATAAAATCTGGACCAGCGCTGAACTCGAAGATGCCGACCAGGAGGATTTCAATCTGGAAGACAACGAGTAGCCCCAGACTGAAAATATAAACAAGACCCATGCTCGGGGCTGAAACCCGCAACGCTTTCAGCCCCGAGTAATATGGGGCTTTAAGGGACACGAAGTCACACGAAGAGCTTAGCCATGCAGCCAGAAATTGTCAAAAGCCCGGAGCCTGAACCGGCCTATCGCCCCTCCTGGGATGTATATTTTCTCAAGCTGGCCATGCTTGCCTCCGAGCGTGCTACCTGTCCGCGCATGCATTGCGGCTGCGTGCTGGTCAATGATCGCCATGTGGTCTCCACCGGCTACAACGGCTCTCTG
>JAAZIY010000099.1 GCA_012800625.1 Lentisphaerota bacterium | reverse complement strand
GCCGACAAGGGATTTTTTTTTGGACACTAAGACACACTAAGACACACTAAGACACACTAAGCGTGTATTAGTGTCCATTCAGGTTTGTGTCGTGCCCTACTTTCGCAGCAGCACGGTTCTGCTGGCCGGTTGCGCCAGCTTGCGATTGACTTCGAGTATCTCGCCGTATTTATCGGCGCTGATGATTTCCGCGCCCAGGTCGGCTTCCAGCAGGAAACGCAGCTCGTTTTTCGAGGCGGTTTTTTGCCTTTTGATGCTGATTTCGCCCAGCTTGTCCGGCGAGCGCCAGCTATAGTCCTGCGGGCAAAGCTCCAAGGTTCTATAGGTGCTGGGCAGGCGTATGACCAGCTCGGTCTGCTGCCGCAGAGACCTGGGCCAGTAGAGCGGCTCGATGCGCTCGTCCCCCCAGGGACGCAGCAGCCTGCTCAGGTCCTCAGGAAACTCGAAATAGTAGAAGCCGTCGCTGACCACGGCGAAATCGGCCACTTTGGCGCTAAAGCGCAGCAGCCCAGGGTAGGTCTGGAACTCGGTTTTCAGGTCGGTCACGGCAGTGGCGGACTGCGAAAGCTCGGCCAGCATGCTCTGGTAATGCCGGCGGCGCTGCTCCGGCGTGAGTTCGGAGTAGAATTTGTTTTTCCCGGCATAGTTTTCACCCTGGTAGATGATGCGGTAGGCCACCTGTGCGCTGCCGTCGGGCTGCAGATCTATGGTGATCAGCTTATTGCTCAGGCTAAGCTCGGACTGCGGCAGGCTGATGCGGAAAAAGCGCTTTTTCGTCAACGAGTATGCCAGCATGCCCTCGTAGGAGCTGCCTCCTAGATGCCCGTACTGGTCCTGGTCGTTAAACCAAATATCGCCCTGCTTGCTACGAACGCGCACTAGAAGCTCTGGGAAAAAATTCGGGGCAGGATGGCTTTGCGTGAATTTTTGCAGGCTTTGCAGTTCGGCGCTGCTGGAAACCAGCAGCAGCTCCGGCTCATAGTCCAGTGCCTTGAGTAGCGCATAGTACAGTGCGGCGCGGTCGGCGGAGTTGCCGTAGGCCTCGTTATAAGTGGTTTCCGCCGGGCTTAGGCAGTAGCGCGGCAGCTGCGTGAAATACGGCCCGGCGCGGCGCACACCGCGTTCAATGTGGTTGCGCAGCGAGAGCAGCCGCGTATCATCAGGCATTTTTTTGAGTGCCTGCAACAGCTCATTGAGGGCTTTGCCGCCCTGGCTGGCAAAATCGAAAGAGCGCGCCAGTTGTTCAGTGTAGTCTTTCCAGCTTCCCGACCAGGCCACGACGGTGGGCAGATAGGAATGCGCCGGCGGCAGGGCGCGCTCGCGGGAAAGTGCCGCTTGATTGACCACGCTCCAGCGCTGTATATGACGCTGCTTGTCGTTGCTGCGCTCATATTTAACCTGAGCGGCCTTACTGCGTCTCTTGAAGTTCAAGTAGCCGTTGGGGTACAGCTTGCTGTGCAAGCGCAAGTCGCTGGGGCAGTCTATGCTTAGCTCACGCCGGACTATGGCATCCTGGCTTTGAAACGAAAGCATGACATAAAAATATGGCAGTCCGCGGTAGCTGCGCGTCACCTGGTATTCAATGACACTGCCAATTTGCACGCCGGGCAGGCTGGCCACCAGGGTCTTGCCGCCCGGATAGCGCGGCGCGGCACCCACCCAGGGGGCGTCCATCAGGTTGATCTCAGCCTCGCTGATCCGCAATTCCTGTTCGCCGTTGCGCACCAAGGCATAGTCCAGCTTGACCTCCTCCCAGGCCGGATTGTAGTCGAACTGCAGCTCGGAGTTGTCTTTCATCCCCTTGTAACTAAGTATCTTCTTTTGACGCTTCTCCTGCAAGGTCCAATTATGCGCATCCTCGAGGCGATAATTAAACTGTTCAGAGAGGATCAGGCATTCGGCGCCCTCTTCCAGGTTGCTGGCCTCCCGGCTTTTAGCCTGCGTGCCGGCTCCGCTTTCCTGTTCGGTAAAAATAGCCTGTTTGAGGGCGTTGGCCTCGATGCTGCGTAGAGCCTGCTTCAGGCGCAGATACTCAGACGGCGAGAACTCCACGCCGCGTATGGAAAACTCGCTGTCTTGTCGCAGTGTGCCCGCCTGGAACTGTAGCTGCCGCGACCAGTGCAGGTTGGCCTCGTCTATGTCGTCGTAAACCGGCAGCGACAAGGCATGATTCCACTTTTCGGGCATCTCTATGCGGCTCTCCTCGATGACGCCGCAGCTCAGGTTGGTCATAAAAGGAAAGCGGCGCTGCTCCAGGCCGGCGTCTCCCAAGACGAAATTCACGTAGCCGAAGCCGGCTCCCAGTCGCGGCGTCTTCAACATGGCACAGCGCTGGTTTTTATGCAGAAGCTCTTTGGCCTCGAAGGCGAGGTGAAACTCGAGGGGCAGCTCGGTGTCCTGCAAATCAGGCGGGAGTATGTCGAAGCGCAAGAGCTTGGCGCCGGGAAACAAGCCTTTGAGCACGGCTTCAAAAAACTCCTGTCGCTGCTGGGGGCTGCGTCGCAGCAGCATGCCGCGGTAGGCATTGTCATTGATGCCCTCCATGATGATCTGGCAGCTGGCACTCAAGTCGCCCTGCTCGGAGACCTTGCCGCGGGTCTTGATCCTGCACAGATTCTGCGTGTAGGGCTGGATTTCAGAAGTGCGCAGGCGCTCGCCCTCAGGTCTGGCGACCAGGTAGCTGCGGTTGCACAGATAGGCCGGCAGCAGCTCCTTGGTGTTTTCATCAGT
>JAAZIY010000098.1 GCA_012800625.1 Lentisphaerota bacterium | reverse complement strand
TTTGAAGAGATAAAACGACTCTTTTAATCTGGCCGGCAGTGGCGCGAAGCGCCATACTATAATAGCCCCAGGCGCGGAGCCCGAAGGGCGAAGCGCCTGGGGGACAAAGTCCCCCAAAAACCGGCGCCTGGAAGGCGCGACTTGCTGAGGCTAATCTTTTAGTGGCGCCTTTCAGGCGCTGTTTTGTGTGGTAGCCTAACCCTAGGCACTGCGCGCTCCGCGCTTCGTGCCTAGGGTTATTATAGTATGGCGCTCCGCGCCATTCTGCGGTATGCTAGTACCCTGCCGTGTGCTGATACTGGTACTGTGTCATGTGCTGACACCGTGCCGTGTATCACTGCTGCACCCTATGTCATGCTTGGAACTATGAAAATTTAAATTGCCAAGTTGAGTTGTTTCTGGTCAGTATATACAAGAAAAACCCGAATATACTGTATAGCAAGAAAGCGAATCTGCTCAGTAAAGTTTCACAATTTTTTTTTTCATAATTCCTAAGTGTATGTTTCCAGTGCCTATACTGCTGCTCAGTTTTTTTCCCATTTTTCCATAGGCAGTGAGCTGGTGATGCTTTGCACAACTTGGTTGGACGAGGCCCATTCGGCCCTGGCCTGCAGCTTCAAAGGCAGGCGATGGGCGAGCACGCTGACAGCCAGGTCCCGGACATCCCTGGGTATGACATGGTCTCTGCCCCTGATGCCGGCCAGGCTTTGGCTGGCGCGCAACAGTGCCAGGGAGGCCCTGGGGCTGCAGCCGTAGCTGAAAGCCGGGTGTTTGCGGGTTTCTGAGATGATGGTGAGCACATAGTCTTTGACCGGCTCGGAAACGTGTACGTTGCGAATAAGAGCCTGACAATGCAGTATGTCATTGCCGTCAGCCACCTGCTCGATGGCGTTCAAGGGATCGGAGAGCATCTGCGTGCTGAGTATCTCCTTCTCCGAATCGAGGTCCGGATAACCCATGCTCAGGCGCATGAGAAAACGGTCCAGCTGCGCCTCCGGCAGCGGATAGGTGCCGTGGAAGTCCACCGGGTTCTGTGTGGCGATAACAAAAAACGGCTTGCGCAAGATATGCGAGACGCCGTCGACGGTGACGGCGGACTCGGCCATGCACTCGAGCAGGCTGGACTGCACACGGGGTGTGCCGCGGTTGATCTCGTCGGCCAAAACAATATTTGCAAATATCGGGCCAGGTATGAAGCTGAAGTTTTTGGTGGCCTCGTTGTAGACGCTTACTCCTGAGACATCGTTGGGCAGCATGTCCGGGGTGAACTGTATGCGTCTGAAATCGGTGCGCAGCGAGCGTGCCAAAGCCCTGGCCAGCTTGGTTTTACCCACGCCGGGCACGTCTTCAAGCAACACATGGCCATCGCTGAGCAGGGCGACTAGAACCCGCTCGATCTCCTGATTCTTGCCTTGCAGCACGCGGGCAATATTGGTCTTTAGCTTGCCTATGACTTTGCTGACAAAATCCAGCTCGGCGCTGTCCTTTTTTTCGCTGGCAAAAAGCCCGGTAACCTCATCGGCGTTGCGATCGCTAACCGAAAAGATGAGCAGGATATTGCCTATCTGTATGGTGTCCTGATGCTTTAAGTCTATGGGCAAGCTTACTGGTATGGAGTTGACGAAGGTGCCGTTGCGGCTTTTCAAATCCTCCAGAGTGACCAGGCCGCCGCTGCGAAAAATACGGCAATGCTTCCTGGAGATGCCCTCGTCGCGGTCTAGGCAGAGCGCATTCTCGGGGTGCCTGCCGATAATGGACTCGCCTTCAGGGATGCTGAATTCTCCTACGCTGCGGTAGCCTTCCTGAATGAGTAGTTTTGCCATGACTGCTTCCGGTCCTGGGTTGGTCAAGGATGATTGAGGCGAAAATGATTTTGGACACTAAGACACACGAAGGGGGGAGGACACTAAGACACACGAAGAGACACGAAGAGATACGAAGGCAGGGCGGCTGCTCGTCTTTTATTTCAGCGGTCTCATTTGCGGGAAGAGTATGACGTCGCGGATTGATTCTTCGCCGCTAAGCAGCATAATCAGGCGGTCTATGCCCAGTCCCAGTCCGCCTGCCGGCGGCATGGCGTACTCGAGCGAGCAGAGGAAGTCCTCGTCGATGCGGTCCACTTCACCCTCCTGCTCGCCGCAGCCGATGTTCTGGGCGTCGAAGCGGCTGCGCTGCTCGGCGGGATCGTTAAGCTCGGAGTATCCCGGCGACATTTCCTGGCCGTTGATGATCAGCTCATAGACGTCGACCAGCTCCGGGGCGTCCACACAGCGTTTTGCCAGGGGCACGAGGAAGGCGGGCAGCCTGGTGACAAAGGTGGGCTGGATGAGACTGCCTTCGATGCAGCGGTCGTAGACCTCATGTGTGATCGCCACCGCGTCCATGTCGGCGCTGATTTGCAGACCCAGGGCCGCCGCCTTCTCCCGCTGCGTAGCCAGGTCCAACTCGTACCAGTCCGCACCCATTTTTTCCTTGATAAGGTCCTCGTAGGGCACGCGGCGCCAGGGTCTTTGCAGGCTGATGCATTTCTCTTCTGAATGCTTCAGCTCCAATGTGCCCAGGGTCTTCTCGGCGACCTGGCAGACCATGTCTTCGAGCAGCTCCATCATGCCGCGGCAGTCGGAGTAGGCCTCGTATAGCTCCAGGCTGGTGAACTCCGGGTTGTGTCTGCGGTCCATGCCCTCGTTGCGGAAATTTCTGCCGATTTCGTAGACCTTCTCGAAGCCTCCGGTGAGCAGTCTTTTCAGGAAAAGCTCGGGCGCGATGCGCAGATACATGGTGCAGCCCAGGGCATTGTAATGGGTTTTGAAAGGCTGTGCCGCGGCGCCCCCGGCCAGGGTCTGCATCATGGGGGTTTCCACCTCCATAAAGCCCTTATTGTTAAGGTAGGCGCGGATTTCGGCGATGATCCTGGAGCGCATTTCGAAGCAGCGTCGCACTGCGTCGTTCATGATCAGGTCCAGGTAGCGTTGGCGGTAGCGCTGTTCCATGTCCCGCAGGCCGTGGTATTTCTCCGGCAGCGGACGCAGGATTTTGGAGAGCAGCTCGAAGCTTTCGACGTGCAGGCTAAGCTCGCCGCTGCGCGTGCGAAAGGCGTAGCCCGAGGCGCAGATAATGTCGCCGATGTCGAGATCCTTGAAAAACTCGTAGTCTTCATCGCCCAGCGCATTTTTCTGCACGTAGAGCTGCAGCATCCCGTTTTGGTCTTTCAGATTGGCGAAAAGGGATTTGCCCATGAGGCGGCGGGCCATAAGCCGTCCGGCGATCTTGAAGCGCAGTTTTTCCTCGCTGTCTTCCGGCAGTGCCAGAAAAGCCTGGCGCAGCTCTTCGATTTTGCTTATGCCTTCAACTCGTGCGCCGTAGATATTCAGGCCGGCCTCCTGCATACGCAGGCTCTTTTGCACACGCTGCCCGCGTATATCCTCAACGCACTGCTGGTTTTCTAAATTGGTTTCGTGGGGCTCTGACATTGATTATTTCCTGAGTCTATGATCAAATTTGAAGGTTTTTAGTTTCGCACAGCATACGCAGGCTTTAGGCTGTCCGTCCCCCGTATGTAGTACACGCTTCAGCGTGCTCCCCGTTCCCGTTCCCGTTCCCACGCTCGTCCAAAAGGCTGGCCTGGCAGGAATTTGGACACTAAGACACACGAAGCCACACTAAGACACACTAAGGGCTTATGCGGGGGGGGGATTAAGCGCTTGCGCGGCATGCGGCTCCGGCGCGGAATGCGGCCAGGTTGGTTTGCTGCACCTGCTCTCCCTTGCTGGCAAAGAACTTTGCCATGCTGTCGCTAAGCAGCTCCTGGTCCAGGTCCAGGCAGTTGGCCAGAGCGCCCAGCAGTACCATATTGGCGGCCCGGGCGCTGCCGGCCTGCTTTGCCAGGGACTCGGCGTCAATGATCAAATGACGGGGCGCGCGGCGCAGCTCTGCCAGCAGCGCCTCTTCCTCCGGATATTGCTCGATATTGCAAATGCTGACCGCATTTGCAATAAGCACGCCTTGCGGGCCCAGACAGGGCGCCTGACGCAGCGCCTCCATTAGCTCCATGCCCAGGACGACATCGGCGCTGCCGGCAGGGATTAGGTCGGACTGTATGGCTGCGCTGGAGAGACGCAGATGCGCCGACACCGAGCCGCCGCGCTGTGCCATGCCATGCACCTCGGACTGCTTGACGTTAAGGCCGCGACTGACAGCGGCCTGAGCTACAATGGCGGCTATGGTCAGGATGCCCTGACCGCCAACCCCGGCTAGAACTATGTCGTTTTTCATGCTGAAGCTTACTTTGCTTGATTAGTTGTTCGTGTGCCTTCGTGTCCAAATCCACCGCTTCGTCAAGCGCGCTTGACTTTTTTCCGCAGGGTTTGCACGCATTCGCGTCTGGCGATGATCACCGACAGTCCCTGATGGGCAAGCGCCTCTGTGATGGTCTGGACATTTTCGCGGTGATTTTTAGGCAGCGGCACAATGACTTTCAGCTGTTCCGGGTTTACGCCTATGCCTTTGCAGATATCGTCCAGTCTGCCGCCGCTGCCCATCGAGTCCTGCCCGCCGGTCATGCCGGTGGTGTCATTGTCGACAATGATCACCGTGATGGGGGAGTCCTGCCAGACTGCATCGAGCAGGCCAGTCATGCCGGAGTGCGTGAAGGTGGAGTCGCCGATAACGGCGATGGCCTGCTGCAGCCCGGCGTCGGCGGCTCCCTTGGCCATTGATATGGAGGCGCCCATATCCAGGCAGCTGGCGATGGCCTTGTGTGGCGGCAGCGCGCCCAGGGTATAGCAGCCTATGTCGCCAAAGACCTTGGCCTGCGGGAACTGTTGACGAGCCTCGTTGAGGGCCTCGTAGGTGTTGGTGTGCGGACAGCCGTCGCAGAGCCGGGGCGGGCGCTGGCGCAGCAGCTCCGACTCGGGCGCGATTTGCGCCAGCGGTAGCTTGAAGGCCTGGCTGAGCAACCTGGGATTAAGCTCGCCGACGCGCGGCAAATCCCCGCTTAAACGGCCCTTGATGCGCGGATTGGCCAGCGGGCCGCGCAGCTGCTGCTCGATGAAGGGCATGCCTTCCTCGACCACCATGATCTGCTCGCACTCCTTGAACAGCTTTTGCAGCTCAGCCTGGGGCAGTGGATACTGGCAGACCTTCAGAAGCGGATAAGGGCATTGCTCTGCAAAAGCCTCCTGCACATAGTTGTAGGCCAGGCCGCAACAAATAATGCCGTAACGCTTGTCATCAGCGTCAATGTAACAGTTGAAAGGAGAAGAAGCGCTGGCGGCGGCAAAATCAGCCTGCTGGTCGCAGAGACGCGCATAGTTCTGACGGGCAATGCCGGGCAGAAGAATGAAACGACGCGCATCCTCAGGCTCGGAAAGCTCCCGCTCCGGACTTTTTTCCCGGCTTAAACGCACGTTGGCACGCGAGTGCGAAAGTCGCGTGGTAAGACGGAAAAGGACGGGAACACGCTGGCTTTCGGAAAGCTCGAAGGCGTAGGACACCATGTCGTAGGCCTCCTGCTGACTGGAAGGCTCCAGGCAGGGGAGCATGGCAAACTGGGCGTAAAAACGCGAATCCTGCTCATTTTGCGAGGAATGCATGGAGGGATCGTCGGCCACCGCAACCAGCAGCCCGCCGTGGCTGCCGGTGATGGCGGAGTTGACAAAGGCGTCCGCCGCCACATTCAAGCCTACGTGCTTCATGCAGACTAGGCTGCGCTTGCCGGCGTAGGACATGCCCAAAGCCTCCTCCATGGCAACCTTCTCGTTGCTCGACCAGCTGCGTTGAACATTGCGCCGGGCAGCCTCGGGGGAGGACTGAAAATACTCCATGATCTCGGTGGAAGGAGTGCCGGGATAGGCGTAGCAACCCGAGACGCCGGCGTCCAAGGCAGCCTGAGCCAAGGCCTCGTCGCCTAATAATAGTCGTATGGACATATGATTGGTCTTTCTTAATTTGGACACGAAGGTACACGAAGGCGCACTGAGGCGCAAAGGGCCTTTATCTGACGTAGCCGAGCTGTTCCTCGCCGCTTTGTGCCTCGCCGTGCTTCATGTTTCTTCTGCCATGCATGGCCAGGCCTAGAGTGGCGGCGTCGGCATGGCTGAGGTCGGCCCCGGCCGGGATGCCGGAGGCGATTCTGCTGATGGTTATGGGCAGGTGGGCGAACTCCTCGGCCAGGTAATGCGCGGTGGCCTCGCCCTCCATATCGGGGCTGGTGGCGATAATCAGCTCGGCGATGCCACCCTGGTCTAGTCTTTCAGCCAGCTCCTTGATGCGCAGGTCCTGCGGACCTTTGCCGTTTAGCGGCGAGAGCTTGCCGCCCAGCACATGGTACAGACCCTGAAAGGCCTGAGACCTCTCGATGACCGAAATCTGAACGGCGCTTTCCACTACGCAGAGCAGCTCACGCCGCCGGCTTGAAGATGAGCAGAGCGGACAGAGTTCCTGCTCGCTGTAGTTGCCGCAGCAGCGGCAGCTTTTGATTCTTTCATGCAAGAGACGCAGGTCTTCGGCGAGTCGCCCCAGGTGCTCATCAGGCCATTGCAGCAAGGCCAGGGCCAGGCGCTCCGCGCTGCGTTTGCCTACGCCGGGCAGGCGGCTAAGCTGCTCAACCAGGCTTTGCAGTGCTTTGGGTAGGCTTGAAATGTTGGACATGATGATGACTAAGGGACACAAAGGGGGAGGACACGAAGACACACGAAGGGACACTAAGACACACCAAGTCTGCAAGGAAACTTCTACTGCGGCAGTCGGGCGTCAATGACTACAGTGCCCAGCTCTTCATTGAAGGCCTTTACAAAGGGGTCTTCAGCCAGCTTGCCCAGCTCCTCGAAGCTGGCTTGGCGCAGCCCGTTTTTGGCTTCCCCCTCCTCGTCCGGGGTCCAGCGGTCGATGATCACCTGTCCCAGAGCCGTCAAGCCCTGGTAGGCGGCTTTCATCAGAGCCAGGTTTTTAGGCTCGAGCAGCACGCGCACATCCTGTTCGCTTACTTTGCGCTGATCATAGGCCAGTCTCAGATCATGCTCATTTTGCCAGGAAGGCTGAAGCTCCGCCAGCAGCCCGGCCAGTTTGCTCTGCGCGGGGCCGGCTTGCTCCAGAGCTTGGCAGAGCTGCTCCTGGCGCTGTTCAGGCGTGTAGGTCAAATCTTGTAAGAGCGCCGCAGACTCTTGGAAAGTGTCGAGTTCCGGCTCCTCGTCAGCATCGCAGGCTTCTTCGGACTCATCATCGAGACTTAACAGGGCGGCAGTATCAGCTTGAGCATCATCCAATGAAAGTAGATTGACCGCTTCCGGCTGGGGAGCCGGGGCCGGGGCTGAGGCCGGGGCTGGTACTGGGGGCTGCTCCAGCTTTGTCTCCATCGGTGGAGCCGTCTCCGCTTCGGCTTGCGGCTCGCCTTCAGGTTGCGGGGGGGCTGTTGCCGCTGCCGCGGGCTGCTCGGCTGCTTCCGGCGCTACGGCGGGCTTGGCAGGTTCCGTCTTCTCCTGGCTGTCCGGCGCTGTCAGGAATTCAGGCGAAATTGGCGGCAGTTGTATCTGCGCTCTTGGCGGCGGGGCTTGTTCGGCGGGCAGCAGGCCGCTCATCACATTGAGCCTGGTCATGATTTCGTCAATCTGCACGCTGTGCGCCTCGCTAATGACGCGGCAGAGCAGTACTTCCAAGTAGACCCTTTTGTTCAAGGCGCTGCGGAAGCTCCATTCCTGGGCGATCAGGCCCTGCAATATTCTTTGCAGAAGCTGCACGTCGGCCGCTGCCGCCAGTTTTTCCAGGTCGGCCAGCTCGCTGCTGCTTAGCTCCAAAAAACGCTTGGCCGCCGGACTAAGGGCGCAGACCATGATGTTTCTGACATACTGGATAAGGTCCTCGAAGACGCGCTCCAGGTCCCTGCCGGCGTCGGAGAGTTTTTGCAGCACGAGCATGGCGCGGTTGAGATCATTGCCCAGTGCCGCCAGGCCCAGCTCGCGCAGCTCGCTGCCCGAGGCTATGCCGAAAACGTCGATAACATCCTGCTCGCTGATTAGCTCGCCTTCTTGCAGGCCGCCGCAGAAGGCGATCATCTGGTCGAAGATGGACTGTGCGTCGCGCATGCCGCCGTCTGCCGCCCTGGCTATGGCTGCCAAGGCCTGCTCCTCGATATGGATATTCTCCTTTTCTGCGATAAGTCGCAGGCGCTCGACGATCAGCGGCACGGGGATGCGGCGCAGGTCAAAACGCTGGCATCTGGAGATAATAGTGGGCAGCACCTTGTGCGGCTCGGTGGTGGCAAAGAGGAACTTGACGTGGGCCGGGGGTTCCTCCAGGGTCTTTAGCAGCGCGTTCCAGGCGGCGGTGGTAAGCATGTGCACTTCGTCTATGATATAGACCTTGAACTTGCTTTTGTTCGGCGAGTAGTGCACGCTGTCGCGTATATCTCGTATGTCCTCCACCTTATTGTGTGAGGCTCCGTCTATCTCGATGACATCCATCGAGTTGCCCTGCGCGATTTCAAGGCAGTTATCGCATTGGCAGCAGGGCTCGCCCTCCAGCGGCTGGCGGCAATTAAGGGCCTTGGCGAAAATCCTGGCAGAGGTGGTCTTGCCTATGCCCCTCGAACCGACGAATAGATAGGCATGACCGATGCGGTTTTGTATCACCGCGTTTTTTAGCGTACGCGCTATATGCTCCTGGCCAACTACTTCGGCAAAAGTCTGCGGCCTCCATTTGCGTGCTAGCACCTGGTAAGACATTTGCGGCTCCTCAAGGCAAACATGATTAAAAAAATCATGCCGTCTGCTCGGGGTACTGGCACCCAGGTTGTCTGCTTAGGGCTGCTTGGTTCCCCATCTGACCCGGTTCACAAACTTCCTGCCGCACAGGTCCGAAACAGACGGCATGACA
>JAAZIY010000097.1 GCA_012800625.1 Lentisphaerota bacterium | reverse complement strand
CCCTGCACGATTTCCCAGCCCTTTTGTTTTTGCCCGACCTGGAAGTAGGCCAGAGCCAGGCAGGCATTTTCGGCGCTGAACAAACCGCAGGTGGAATATTTTTTTGGCAGCCAGTTGGAGGAGTAGGCCAGGCGTCCCTGGCGCAGTGGAGTGACGATGTTTTTAATCTGACGCTCGCTGAATTTCAGCAGGCGATAGCTCTGGAATGGGTCCAGGCACTCGCAGTCTATGGCCAGATAGATAGTGGAAAGCTCGGGGCTTTTGTGCAGCAGTCGCTTGCCGATGCGGTCAACTGACTCGGCCAGCAGGCCTTCCTCCTCCTGCCAAAGACGCTGGTTAAGCGCTTTCAGGATGCGCGCGCAGCGCTGTTCGAAAGGCGCAGCGTCTTTTCCCAGCTTTTTAGCGATGGCGGCGGCATAGCGGTTGGCGGCGTAATTATAAGCGCTGGCCTGCGCGCAGCCGGCTCCGTTGTAACTGTGGCCATCGGATATCCAGGTATTGAGGAAATTCTGGTAGAGGCCTTCTTCGTCCGGGTCCAGGATGCGTTCTTCCCAGGCCAGGATTTCCTTGAGATGTCCGAAGACCTCTTCGGCCAGGTTCCAGTCGCCGCTCATATTCAGGTAATGCAGGCACATATCGACGGCTACCTCCTGCATATTGTAGATATCGTCGCAATGCAGCAATGCGGAGAGGTATCCGCTGCTGTTTTGCAGGCGGTGATACTGCGTGCCTTCGTGGTCCAGGTCCGGGCGTTGGCTGCCGTCCCAGTATACTTTTTCCGGGCCGGGGTTGCGATGTATGGTGGCAAAATGGCTGCGTATGGCAGTGGCCACGCGTTTTTTCCAGCCCAGCAGGCTAGGTCCGTACCAGCCTCTCCAGCCCAGGAATGGGGCGTGATATCCCTGTGCGCCATGATAGAAGGTATTTCCGTGCCAGGCTGCGTCCAGGGCTATGGCCAGGTCTGGCGGCAGCTGGTCGAGTTCCTCGTCCGGGGTGACAAAGCTGATATTAGCGTATTTACGGCGGATTTGGCTTTTGATGTTCTTGGCTGCATCGGCCTGCAGCCAGCGCTGCAATTCTTGCGCCTCGCTGTTTTGCAGCACTGCGATGCGCCCGCTGAATTGCTCGCCGGCTTCGATAACACGGCTGATTTTGACGATTTGCGCCTCGCCCTCATGGCTGTTTAGAAAAAGCGAGGGGTATTTTTCGAGCATGGCTTTGGCGTTGTCGGCTTTGAAGTCCGCCTCGAAGCTACAGCCTATAAGCATCCTGGTTTGATTGGGTCCGATGATGCTCGCCATATTCTGGGACAGTTCGACCTGGTTGCCCTCGCAGTCTTGCAGGCTGAACTCGCGTCTGGGCGCCTTCTGGTACTCGAAGCGCCCGAAGAAGTCAGTAATGCCGCCGAAGCCGGCGCAGAAGTAGATACGCTGCTCGCTGAAAATATCGTATTGAATCAGGAAGCCATCGCTTTCGATGATTGGAAAAGCCTGGATATTGACCTGCACGGAGGGGAAGTATGGCGACACCCGGCTGAGGCGGTATTGCATATAGCCGTGTCTCCAAGTGCTGAGAATATCGCTGCTATGGTGAAACCAGGCCGAGTAGGAATCGCCGGCTCCCGGCAGGCAGACCCCGGGAGTGAGGCCCAGCCCGCTCATCAGCAGGCCGTTTTTAGCCTGGTGGCACCAGGTATTCTTGCCGTAGTCGGTGGAGGCGCCCATGAACAGGGGGCTGTCTCCGGCAAAGGTGAAAAACCGCTGCTTGAGATGATCACGGCTGTGACCGCCATAAAGAACACGGTTGAAATATCGGTCGGAACCGAAAATCTGTAGGCCTTCGGCGCTCAGGACGTGGCGGGCAGGATGACGGCTAGGCATGACGGGCCTCCGGATTGAACTAAAACATAGTAACTGACATTACTTTAACCTCTGAGAACGACTTTGCCGGAAGAGCGCAGGGGGGGAGGACACGAAGACACACGAAGGCACAGGAAGTTTTTCGCTTCATGAGCGGCTTAAAAAACCATGTGTTTGGATTGCTTTTTGCGTTTGTCATAATACTTTATATTAGGTTTGTCTGGATGATTATTTTATTTTTCTAGGAGTTTTCATGAAACGAGCCTGTTTTTATCTTACTTTGCCCTTGTTGCTGCTACTGTTGAATGCCTGCAGCAGTCTTTGTTGCCGTGTGCCCTCTGCGTCTGTAGTGCAGGCGGTCTACACCCCGTCTCCTCTTGTTTTAGATGGCAGGCTTGACGAGGCCGCCTGGGCTGATGCTCCGGCCTATTATCCGCAACTGGGTCGCGGCACTTATGACAAGCTGCCTGTGGCGATGCAGGCGACGGTGGGTCGCGAGCTGCGCGAGCCGGGTTACTACAAGCTACTCTGGGATGAGGACTAT
>JAAZIY010000096.1 GCA_012800625.1 Lentisphaerota bacterium | reverse complement strand
TAAAGGCCAAGGTGGCGGCGCCGCGAGGCTCGGAAAGGCTGGGATGATGCTGATCGAGAAAATCCACCTTCAGCCCGTCTATGGGATAAAGCTCAAGCAGACGGATGATTCTAGCCAACACTTTTTCGGCGGCCTGGCGCTCTTCTACATTCAATAGATGGTATCCTTCAAAGTAGTCGGATTCGCAGGCCGTTCTTATATCCTGGTATAGCCGGCTGCGCGCGCCAATAAGGAAGGGCGAGACCCAGAGCAGGTAGCGCAGACCCATTGCTTGCACGCGGCGCACATGAGCGGAAAAATCAGGGAATTTCTGCTTGGAAAGCTCCCAGTCGCCTATATGCTCGTACCAGTCTGTGATGGTTTGCGGAGAAACCCGCTTCATGGCGTCAAAACACCAGCCGTCGTCAATAATCAGGGTGCCGAAGCCCAGTTTGGCGGCCAGGGCGGCATTTTCCTCCACCCATGCTTGTGTTACACTGGCGTGAACAGCATACCAGGTGCAGTAGACCGGTTGCCAGGCGGCTGCAGGAAACTCTGGCAGGCTTATATTTAAGCGTTGGCGGTACTCTGCCAGGCATTCAGTCCAGGGCATTTCACGCCGGTCTATGATTAGCTCGAAGCTGCCGCTTTGCGGGGTCAGTCTCAGGCTGACGCAGACCTCGTAGCAGCCCGCCTCCTGATTCATCATTGCCAGTATGCGGCAGTCGTCGTGCAGATTGCTCAGGGCCAGGCTACAGCGGTTTTCTTGTTTGAGGTTGAAAAAACTTAAAAAAGGAAAATAACGCTGCGCCGCCGAATTGCTTTCGATGCGCCACAACAGCTTGCTTGCAGGCACGCGGCATTCCGGAGTCCAATAGGACTGCATATCTAAAATAGGAATGCTGAAGTACGCCTCGAAAAGGCCTGCCTCAGAGAAAGAAGGAACGGGCAGGCGCAACAAGCAGCTGCACTCTTCGTGGCTCTTAACAAGTTTTTCGTTGAAATAAAAATCTATTTTCATAGCTTGCCTTTAAGATTTGCGTTTTAGGTGAAATAAGCCAAACATGACTCGTACAAGTACTGTGGCTTTCCTGTGCGGCTAAGACTGCCCTGCTCGAGAGCGGTACAGCAGTGTCGTTAAGCAGAAAAGGAGGATATGATGGCGGCAAAACACCAGAAGACCCTGGAAATCAGCATCCTGGCCTTGGAGTTGAGCTCTTTCCGGGACAAGACGACGAGCAATCACATCTTGAATGCCACTCTGCTGTGGCCGCGCCCGGCAATCGCGGCAAAAAAATGCGAGAAAACGGTGTTTTTACAAAACGGGGTTTTTGACTGGCGTCACGGGAGTTGGTGCGAGCGCATCATGTTCAAGGAGGTATGCGACTTTCGCTTCGGTCTGCAAATCAGCCTGAGCGCTGCTTTGAGCAGGACCGAGATGCTTGAGTTTGCCCGTTTCCTGGCCGGCAGAGCCTTGCGGCTGGGAGCCAATGAGCTAGACGATTACATCCCGGCCGGCGACCTGGCAGTGCTGCCGCTGCACTACTTTAGCCAGAGTCTGCTAAAAAGCAAGCCGGCAGAAATTATAGTAAAAGGGAATTTAGATTTAGAAATCGAGCAATTTGAACAAAACGAAAGTCTGCAACTGGAGCTGCCGCTTTATTCGGAGCGCGACCTGGTGAAGCGCCAACGCATAGGCGGCAACCGCGGGCCGGTGAAATACAACAACAAGACGCTGTTGCAAAAAGGCGAGCAGGACGGCAAGGCTACAGTGCAAATCACGGTGCTCTAAGCCTAGACCCCGTCCAATAAGGCACACGAAGGGGGGAGGACACGAAGGGACACAAAGGGACACGAAGACACACTAAGGGCTTGTGCGGCACCGCAGGCGCCGCATAAGCCGCTTGTCCCTTTTAGACAAAGACGACTTGGTGCGACTTGGTGTGTCTTTGTGTCCATATTAGCTTTTTTAGCGAAGCCTAATTAACAAAGGAGAAAAGCCCATGTTATGGGAGAAGTTTGCGCTCCGCCCGCCGAGCGGCAGCCGGAGCGCAGCAATATTTACCTGCCCTTAATATAAATAAGCCTAAAGCCAGCCTTGGGGACCTCGAAGCGCAGCTTGTTGCCTCGGGCGCGCAGCTTTTTGTTGCTTTGCAAATCCAAAATGGTCGCAGCTCTAGACCAGGGCAGAACGAATTCGGTCTTTTCATCGGCATTGTGATAGTTGCCCACCAGCAGTAACATTTCCTTGTTCAGCTTGAGGCCGGAATAAAACATCTTGTTATTGCTGCCTTCCGGTTCGAGCACTTCGCCGTCCATGACCAGGTCTTCATAAGGGCGCAGCATGGATAATGCACGGGCGTGATAGTAGAAGTCAAAGGGGCTGTCAGTGAAATCGCCATAGCTATAGTAGGTAATACCGTTAGAGCCATTGAGCAGGGCCTCCAGCACCATAGGCTCCACTTTGTAAGGTTCAAACTCGCCGTAGGTACCAGTGCTTAGCCAGGGGACTAACTTCTTGGTCTTTAGCATTTTGTAATTGTCGCGGATGCGCTTGTGCACATCTATGGCTCTTCCGGCCACATATAGGCTGGGCATAGCCAGGTTGACATATTGCGGATAGATGCGCCAGAAGAATTCGCCGCTGGCCACCGGGTGCCTATTATAGTCTCCCTGTATGGGCACTGGTATATTCGCCTGGGCGGCTCCGCGGCGTACGGCGGCGTCCAAATCGCGCATTTGTTCGATCCGGCAGTCCAACAGGAACTCTTCCAGGGTTTTGCCGCTTTTCTTCAAGGCCTCCTGACAGCGC
>JAAZIY010000095.1 GCA_012800625.1 Lentisphaerota bacterium | reverse complement strand
CTGGGTAAAAGCCCCCCCCCGAATCCGGCGCCCTGTTGGGGCGCCACTAACGGCTTTTCGGCGTTATGAGCTTTTTGGACGGGTTCTAGCTTAGAGGGGGTTTCCCAAAGCAGCGCTCCCCACGAGATTTCATAGACCGTTTATAGTATATGTCCTAGCGTTACGATGAGACGCTGTGAGACTTTCAGCGCATATGTCTTAAAACCATTGTGAATGCGCTGGAGCTGCTCAAGGGGAACAACAGACTTTTGACCTTATAAGGAGTAGACTATGCAAAATTACTTCGACGGGCTATTGCATCATTTCGAGCCCAACCGGCTCTTTGAGCAGGTGGAGACACTCTGGCGCAAAGAACTGCCGCAGACCTCCGCCGCGCATATGCAGGCGGCAAAGCATGCTCTGCAGCTTTTGCAACAAGCAGGTCTGGAACAAGCCGAAATCATCGAATTCCCCGCCGACGGTAAAACCGTATATCAAGACAAGTGCATGCCCCTGGCCTGGGAGGCTAGCATGGGTAGACTAACCATAAGCAAGTCGCCGCTGGAATTCGAGGATCCCGTAGTGGCTGACTACCAACGGCATCCCTTCCATCTGGTGAAAGGCTCAGTGGCCCCCCCGGGAAACAAAGCACACGTACGCATTATCACTGAAACACAGCTTTTCGCCGGAGTGGACACGCAAGACGCACTGCTGGTCTGCGCCGCTCATACCAATCCGGGAAGCATCCTGAAAACTGCCCTGGACCTGGGTGTGATGGGGCTGATTTCAGACTACTACGCTCAGCCGGCAAGAAGACACAATCCAGAGGCCATAGGTTGGATCAATGCCTGCACTGAAACACCAAGCTGGCATGTGGCCGCCGATGAGCGCGACTTTATCTGCTTCAGCGTCAGTGCAAAACAAGCCGATAAAATCAGAAACGCAAGCGAGATAGGTGAGCTTAACGCCCTCATTGAATGCGATGCCAGAAGATATGTAGGGGTATTGCCCGGAGTCACGGCACTAATCCCCGGCAGACAGAAAAAGGAGTTCTGGATACTGGCACACCTGTTTGAACCCTTGAGCGACGACAACTCAACCGGCGTGGTGGCCGCCATTGAAATCGCCAAAGCAATCAAAAACCTGAGCGCAGAAGGCAAACTGCCAGCCCTGGAGTTCTCCATTAGACTGCTCTTTGGCGCCGAACTATATGGCTTTGCCGCATTTGCCGAACATTTCGGCGGCCGCCTTAGAGACAAAACCATAGGCGCAGTGAACCTGGACAGCCTGATGGCTGGAAACCCTGAACAAAGGCTGCATGTCTACGCCGCCGCGCCAGCCACGCCCTTCTTCGGAAATGCCATACTGGAAATATTCCTGCAAGAGTACGCCGGACACAAGGAGGCTTTCCAGGTGGACCGCTTTGTTGAGGCCGGAAACTACAGCGATGACACCTTCATGGCCGATAGCAGCGTGGGACTGCCAACGGTTTGGTTCATTGGTCGGGAAAAACGATACTGGCACAACTCCAGCCTGACTATGCAGACCATAGACCGACGCGTCTTCGCACGCTGCTGCGCCAGCATAGCAGCCTGGATAGCCAGACTGCTATGCGTAAACCAAGATATGCTCGCAGAGCTGCTGCCGCAGGCCGGCGCCCAGGCAATGAGGCATCTGGCCGAGGAATACTCCAGAATATTGACAAGAAAAATTACCGGGCCGGAGGCGGAGCAACAGCTGCTCTACAGGCTGCAAATAGACCAGGAACGCCTGGCCGACTTCGTACAAATCGGCTCCCATGAACAAATCAATAAACAAATCGAGCTAGTGCAAAAAGTTGCCCGGCAGTATCTGGAAATGCTCGGGGAAATGCCGCGGCAGCCAGCCAGAAGCGGGACCTGGTTCGATTATGTCGACAGCGTTGTTCCGGCCAGAAACACCAGGGGCTTTCCGCATGACCTGGCGAAGCTGCCGCCCAGCCAGCGCAAAACAGCCGACAGCTCCGGGCTATACGGCCCGCTGGCCCGTATCCTGGCAAATATGGACGGCAAAAAATCCCTGCAACGCCTGATACTGGAGACCGAATGGGAGCTGAACAGCAGGTTAAGCGAGGCTGACATCAAAAAATATCTGGGAAAGATAATCTACCTGGAACAGCATGGCTACCTGAAGGCGGAATATAAACGCAAAGTGGAGCAAAGCGATATTGTCACTGCGCTCAAAAAGCTGGGACTCAGGCAGGGCGACTGTGTGTTCCTGCATAGTAGCGCATCCGCTTTCGGATACTTGCAGGGCGGAGAAAAAAGTGTTATCGACGCCTTTCTCCAGGTGATCGGAGCAGCAGGAACCCTCCTGCTGCCATGTTTCACCACTCCTTTCAACTGCTTCGAGGGCTCTATCAATAAAAACCGGCGTTATCAGCCCTACGACGCGGAGGACCCCGCCCAGGTGCGGGTCGGCCTGATTGCCCAGGCCTTTTTGGCCTACCCCGGAGTATACCGCTCGGCTCACCCCTCACATTCGGTCGCCGGCCTGGGGCCACTGGCTCAGGACTGCCTGCAAGCACAGCGGGAGGATAGCCCTCCCTGCGCTGAGGACAGTGCATTTGCCAAGCTTGTGGAACACAAAGGGAAAATTGTCTATTTCGGCTGCGGCCTGGCTCCAAGCACATTTCTGCACTATCTCGAAACCAAAGCTGCTCTGCCTTATCTGGGTGGCTCTCTCTGTACGGTAAGAGAGCCTGAGGGTGGCAGCCGCGCGGTTTATGTGCCCAAAAATTTGCCTGGTCACCGCGATTTTTACCTGGACAAGAATGCCGACTGCAAGTTTTTCCGTGCTGCCACGGCTCGCGGTTTGCTCATAGACAGCCTCGCTCTTGGCTGCGGCAAGCTACAGCTTATCGAAGCGGAAGCCTTCAACCGCATCGGTTTATCGCTTATCAAGGAGCAACCCGACATATTATTATGCGAGCAGCCCGACTGTCTTTTCTGTCGCAAACACAAAAGGTGGCCTGGCAGCATTTTGGACACGAAGACACACTAAAACACACGAAGGTACACCAAGTCGTCTTCGTCTTGGACGGCTTCTAGCGCCTAGGCTTCTAGCCTATTGGCGCTAACTTAAGCCTGGAAATTGTTGTTCTCCGCCGG
>JAAZIY010000010.1 GCA_012800625.1 Lentisphaerota bacterium | reverse complement strand
CTGATGATGCCGTCCATTTTGGCCGCGTCTATGCCCACATGCTCATTGCATATCCACACGCAGTCATATCCCAGCAGTCCCACCAATTCATAAAGAGCCGGGTCCTGATAATGGACCTTCACCATGTAAACCGGCTGACCCGACTTGATTTTAGTTTTTGTGCTCATTTAAATTTTTCAGAAGTTGGTTAATATTTAGACCGCGCCCAAAAAGCTGCGCAGGCAGAAATTTAGACACGAAGTCATGCGAAGTCAGAATTGCCTCTCGGAGTCAGCCATTTTAGCATTTAATTCTAGCCTGCAGTGTATTGCCGGCCTGGCGCTGCCCGGGAATATTTTCCCCGACGCAGATGAGCGCCTCGTTTTCGGAGATAATGCAGGGGTGGAAATTGCCCAGCAAGGCGGGTTTTTGTCTGTTTTCGTCTACGTAGCGCAAGGGGAACACGCAGGTCTCGCTGGATTTTATCAGGCAGCCCTTTTTCGGGTCAAATTCGGCTATAAAGAGCGGGCTGCGCCAGCGCATCACATCTTTATTTTCTTCGGTTTTGCGCGTATAGACCAGGTACAGCCTGCCGCCCAGTTCCAGCCAGTGTTGCTGTGTGGTGCTCATAATCAGCGCCTCGCCATCCTGCCAGCGCCAGGCCTGCATGGAACCCCAGTTCAGACCGTCCGGCGAAACCGTAAAATAGCCGCGCTCGTCTTCGGCGCGCAAGGTCATATAGAATTTGCCCTCGAAGTAACAGAGCGATGGTTCCAGCAGTCCTCTTCCCACCGCGTGTTCCAGGATTTCACCGCGTTTTTTGGCATATATACTTTCGCCGTCAAAGCCGCATAGAAATGTGACGCAGCGCCGGTCACGCCGTCCCCAGTCACCCACTGAAAAAGGTATGAGCATATCGCCGTCGGGCAGGATGACTTTTTGCGAGCATCCGCAGACCAAAGAGCTGCTTTGCTCGAAGCCCTCAAAGCGCAGCATTTTTCGCTCCGACCAATTGCCCTGCTGGTCTGCAACGCTATATACCGCGCGGCGTTGCAGGTTTTGCCTTGTTTTGCCGCTGAAGTCGCCCAATGTGTCAAGAAAGCCTTCCTTCAGGTAAAACACATTATGCCCTATGGCCAGCGTTTTTCCGCTTTTACTGTGGTAGTCAGGAACCACATCACAGACCCCTTCAAAAATTCGCTCATCCTCGTAGGGGTGGATTCCCAGGCTACTTATGGGGCTTGGCTCGCTCCAGCTTTCACCCAAGTCATCTGAGCGGCTGCACAGCGGTGGCCCGTAGAAATCGCTGCCGCGCAGGGTTTGCAGCGTCATCAGCAGCTCGCCGCTATGCGCCTCAACACAGACCTTGGGATGAAAGTAGGCTTCCTGCTCAGCGCTTTGGTTGAAAATTATCTTCGTCTCAATCTGTAAAGCCATTGCATCTCTCCGTGTCAGAAAATAGTTTGCTTTCTCAAGCTGTAACTAACGAGCTTGGATGTACTTCATGTTTATTATAGTTTGCAGAGCATAAATATCAATCCAGGGATTATATAAAAAACGTCACAGGTACATATAATAATTGAAACCAAATGAAAATGTGGAGCCTCTGGGACAAGCCGGCTAGAAGCCTATTGGCGCTAACTTACACCCCGTCCAAAAAGGGTGCCTGGCAGGATTTTGGACACGAAGGGGAAGAACAAGAAGAGACACGAAAGGGCACGAAGGCACACTAA
The DNA here is from genome assembly GCA_012800625.1 of Lentisphaerota bacterium. Taxonomy (GTDB): domain Bacteria; phylum Verrucomicrobiota; class Lentisphaeria; order Oligosphaerales; family Oligosphaeraceae; genus JAAZIY01. The sequence continues at coordinate 129 of JAAZIY010000010.1, read as the reverse complement.
GGGTTTATGCGGCGCTTGCCTGTTTTGGTTTGTTGGAGAACGAGGTCGGAGCGCCGGCTTCCAGCCTATTGGCGCTAACTTAAGCCTGAAAAGTGTTGTTCTCCGCCGGCTTTAGCCGGCGTATGTTCG
>JAAZIY010000094.1 GCA_012800625.1 Lentisphaerota bacterium | reverse complement strand
TGGTTGGTTTTAATCTCTGGTTTGTTTTTATCTTAGTTGGTTGTATGCCGGCAAGGATGCCGGCGCTCCGACCCCGCCACTTCTGATCGATATGTCCGATTCGTCCGATTCGTCCGATTTATATGCCAGATCGCTACGCCCGACCCCGCCATGAGCGCCACCCTGGGTAACCCCCCCCGAATCCGGCGCCCTGTAGGGGCGCCACAAATGATCGGTTTTTTTTGCACAGCGAGGCCACCAAGGGGCACAAAGACACGCCGAGTTTTGTAAGCCCTGCATTAAGGTTGCGGAGGCCAACAGGGCTTTTTCCATCAAACGGCTTGTTACAGGATGTGGCTTGCGCTTCAAAACCGTAGCAGCTTACCTTCCGACTCGCTTGATTCGAGCATGGCGAGGGCGAGCCTGGCGGCCTCCAGGCCCTCATCCAGGGTGACTTGCCGGGGCTTGCCGTCAAGGATCATATTGCAGAAGGCCTGGGCCTGGCGCAGGCGGGTGAGCTGGTTGTCGATTATCCTAAGCTCGGTTTTCTCTTCGGCGTTATACAGCTGAAGGGTGTTGAAGTCGCTGACGAGAGTATGCTTGTCCCCATAAATCTCGATGCGGTCATAAGTCTGGCCGTAGCGTTGGTAAGACGATTCCAGTCCACAGAAGAAGCCCTTGTCGTATGAAATGGTGGCACTGACATAGTCGCAGGGCGGTTCATCGGCAGACAGGCTGCGCTCGAACATGACTGCCCTGGCGGAGACCGTTTTTGGTCTGCCGAAGAACCAGTTCAGCAAGTCGGCGTAATGGCTGGCCATGTCCAAGGTGGTTCCACCGGATCTTGCGTAGCTGGCAAAATAGTCTCCCCATTGTCTGGCATAGCCGGCATTGCAAAAATGGATTTTAGCGAATCGGAGTCTTCCCAGCCTTTTTTCGTCCAGCAATTCTTTGATGCGCTGATTCAGCGGCGCGTGTCTGCGATGATGCCCAATCATGATGTTGGCACCTGATTTTGCCGCGGCCTGGCGCAGGACGTCAATCTCCTCGAGTTTTCTGACGGCTGGTTTTTCGCAGAAGATGCTCTTGTGTCCCGCCGCCATGCAATCAAGCATGCTCCGGCAGTGCTGGTCGCCATAGTTGCAGATGACTATGCCGTCCAGGCTTTTGTCGGCAATCAGCTCCTCGGCGGACTGATAGACCTTCTGCAAGGCGTGGCGCTGGAGAAACTCGGCGCTACGGTCTTGCAGGGGGTCGTAGACGCCGACGAGTTCGGCTTGTTTGGCCTGCTTGAGTTCCGCGGCCATGGCGTTGGCCATGCGGCCGGCGGCGATGAAAGAAATCCTCGGCTTTTTCATGCCTCTTCCTTTTGTTTTGTCTGATGTATGCCGCTGGTGTCCAAAGCAGCCAGCGGATTGTCGGAGTAAATTTTCTCCAGCGCGTCGGGTTGCGCCGTAATTCGGTCTTGCACTGCCTGTGCGGGTGCTGCCCAGCGTATGGCATTGGCAATGATTTTGATGATGACCGGGTCGTGGAACACCGGGAAGGTCTCATGTCCGGGCGAGAAATAGAAGAGCCTTCCTCTGTCGCGTGCAAAGGCGACTCCGCTGCGGAATACATTGCCGCCTTCGTACCAGGACATGAAAACGAGGTCGCCGTCCTTGGGTATGTCAAAGGGCTCGCCGTACATTTCATGGTGGGGGATGGTAAAGGTCTCGGGTATGCCCTGGGCTATGGGGTGGGACGGCGACACCACCCAGAGGCGTTCTTTTTCGCCGGCCTCGCGCCAGCGCAGACGGCAGGCGGTGCCCATCAGGCGGCGGAAAATCTTGGACATGTGCCCGGAGTGCAGGACTATCAGGCCCATTCCCTGCAGGACGCGCCGCTGAATTTTGGTCACCAGTTCGTCATTGACCTCGGCATGCGCGCAGTGTCCCCACCAGAGCAAAGCCTCGGTGTTTTGCAAGACCTGGTCGGGCAAGCCCTGTTCAGGCTCATCCAAGGAGACCGCTTTGATGACAAAGTCATCCGCGGCCAGGTTTTTTGCCAGGCAGTTGTGCAAGCCGTCCGGATAGAAGCCGCGAATCAACTCTCCCACCGGCGAGTCCTCTTTCTCGTGTCTGAACTCGTTCCAAATCGTCACATTGATTTTTTGCATCAGTATATTCCCGCTTTTATTTTGAGTGCGCGCTTTGTCAGAGCCTAAGGCTCTTGTTTGCCAATATTAAAAAACAGCGGATTCCGTCACAAGGTGCCCTGACAGAGATTTGGACACTAAGACACACTAAGACACAGCAAGTAGTCTTCGTCTAAAATTAAAATTTCTGCATTAGCCCTTCGTGAGCCTTCGTGTCCCTTCGTGTCCCTTCGTGTCCTCCCTCTTCGTATGCCTTTGTAGTTCAAGGGCTTTTTGGACGCGGTCTAAGGTAGAGCAAGAGCAGTGCAGTAAGAATCACTCTGGCATAAGCAGCTCTATGTCCATCCATTCGCAGAATTGCAGCAGTTCTTCTTTTACGTCGCCATAGATGAGGGTGTAGTGATGTTCAAGTCCTTTTTTCATGATCAGGTCTATCAGTTTATTCACTGGTTGGTGCAGGCGTATGTTCAGCGGATTTCCTCTGATGAACGGTTCGGTGTCCAGGGCGGTTCCGCTGGCGAGCAGCATACGGAAGTGCCCGTCCTTGTCCTGGTCCAGTTTTGCGATGGTGACTTTGCCCTGCTTCAGCGAGAACTCGTTGCAGACCCCTTTTTTATTGCCGCCGTCGACTCTGAAATGCAGGTTGTACTCGGTTTCGTCAAAGTTTCGGCTTAGCGAGCAGGGAGCCGCTCCGCAGTGCCATGCCACGGCGGTATTTTCTTTTTCATCATACGAGATCAGATCGACAAACAGTGGTATTCCCCCATTTGCCAGGGCTTGCAGTATCTTCATGCTCAGCGCTCCGGGCACATCGCCCTCACAACTGACTGGCAGCCCCAAGTCGTTGAGCAGGCCTATGGCGGCACAGGGCGCTATGCCGAAAATATCCGGATTTTCCGGCCAGCAGCGCAGCGCCAGGGCGTCAAGCCGGTACTTTTCCACCATAAGCAAAATGGCCGCATACATCTTGGCAAGCAATTCGAGTTCCCGCTCGCTGACGCCGTTCACCCTGGCGGCGGATTTTTTCACCAGGTTCCGTCCCTGGCGCAATTGCTCCGGAGTCAATTTTTCCGCCAAATCGCTCATTTCCAGCAGTGTGCAGAGTTCCACGGCGCTGCCGAACTTCCGGCGCAGCATCATCTCGTCAATATTTGAGGTGTAGAACCCCGGCACTCTGCCGCCCAGCAAGCCGACCCGGCAATTTCGCAGGGTTTTGATGCAGCGTGCCGCGGCGATGTGTTTTTGTATGGCTGAGCCAATGTGTTCCGGCATGGTTCGGACAAAGGCGTATTGCTTGTCCATGCGGCGCATGACGAAGGCACCCAGGTTGGCTCCGCAGAAGGAGTTTTGCTCCCAGATCCGATTTTCCCCCGGCTCTTCCGGGTTGGCCAGCAGCACTATGGGCGCCTGTGTTCTTGCCGCGATGAGGGGGATCAGAGCCCCTGCGGGGAAGGTGACGAAATGCAGGACGATCAGGTCGGGCGGCTGAGCCTGCAGTTTTTCACAGGCTTGTTCGGCCTCGGCCTCGCTGGTGATCAGAGGGACGGGATAGCTCAGGCGGCAGCCGGGCAACTCGCTTAGATGCCTGGCGCTGTCTTCCGCCAAGGAGTCGATCTTGGGGCTGCGCCAGCTCAATTTCGACAAGGGAAGATAGGCGATTCTGATGTTTTGCATGAATTTTTCCTTGATGGGGCAAATTTTTGTCCGGACCCGGCCCAACAGGCGGGGCAGAAAACCTGATGTCCGGATTAAAACTTGATCACATTGCCGGTTTTGGCTGATTCTATCATGGCCAGGCCTATCTTGAGGCTGTCGTAGGCCTCCTGGATGCCGGGCAGAGGCCGGCTTTGTCCGGACAGCGCCGCAGTCAGGTTTTGAGATTGCCGGAAGAATCCGGAGGCGGCGTTGACGTTGTCAACCCCCTTGGCGCTGGCTTTGGGAGGGGGAAACTCGGCGGCGGCGTCGATTTTCTGCAGATTGCCCTGCTCGTCATAGAGGCTGAGCAGCTCGCCGCCGTCTATGATTAGAGCGCCTTTTTCGCCGTAGATCTCCATCATCTCATTGCTGCGCCCGAAGCGTTGCCAGGATGACATCAGGTTGCAGATGACGCCGTTGTCGTAGTTGACCACGGAGGCGACGTAGTCGGTGGGCAGCGGCAGCTTGGGATCGAGCATAAGGCTGGAAGCGAAGACATTCCTGGGGCGGCCAAAGAACCAGTTGCACAAGTCCACATGGTGAGCAAGCATATCCAAGGTCGCTCCGCCGCAGAGCTCGAAGTCGGCAAACCACTCGCCAGGCATGCGTTTGTAGCGGCTATGGGACAAATCAACATTGCAATAAAGCAGGCGCCCCAGGCTTCCGGAGTCAATTATCTGCTTGGCCTTGAGTGTCTTGCTCATGTGTCGGCGGACAAAGCCTACGGCAAAGAGCGGCTCGTAGTCGTCGAACAGGGCGAGCAGCCGCTCGGCGTCAGCCTGGCTGCGGCAGAGTGGTTTTTCGCAGAAGATGTTCAGTTTTGCCTGCTGTGCGGCCAGGATGGCCTCGGCATGGGCATAGGTCGGGGTGGTGATGATCAGGCAGTCCAGGTTCGGCAGGGCCAGCAGCTCATCGAGGCTGGAGCAGGCTTGAGCGGCAAACTTCTGCGCCAACTCCTGACTGCGCTCCGGCAAAATATCATAGACGCCAGCCAGCTGAGCGTTTTCGACCTGGGACAAATTGCCGGCGTGGGCATTGCCCATGCGACCGGCGCCAACAATTGCATAGCGAATCATGTTCGGAATCCTTTTTTCAGTGGCTCGTTTTGCTTTGGATGTGGTTCAGTGACCTTTCCCAGACATGGGCTTTTTGGGGGGTGCTTTCGCGTGTCTTCGTGTGTCTTCGTGTTCTAATTCTCCTTCGGGTTTTTATGCTTTTTTCCATCTTGGCTGCCCGGCCACCCAGGTTTGCTGCGGGTTCCAGTCCTGGTCGCTGACTGTGAAGTCGGCGGCATAACCCGGTTCGATTTTGCCGTAGCCTTGCAGACCCAGCGATCTGGCCTGATTCCAGGAGCTGCATTTGACCAGTTCGCAAGGCGGCAGCCTGCTGATCCGGGCGGCTCTTTGCAGGGCCTGGTGGAATTGCAGCGTGCTGCCGGCCACGCGGTCCATATGAGCCAGAACCGCCTTGCCGTTTTTGACCAGGACGGGCAGGCCGCCCAGGCTGTATTCGCCGTCGGGCATGGCGGCGGCGCGCATGGCGTCGCTGATGAGCATCAGACTGTCCGCCCCTTTTACCTGAAAAATGAATTTGATCATCGGGTCTGAGAGATGCACGCCGTCGCAGATGATTTCCAGCATGAGTTGCTTTTCGCTGAGACCGGCTCCGACCATGCCGAAGCGCAGATGATGCAGGGGGCTCATGACATTGCAGAAGTGGGTCAGGTGGCGCATGCCGGCCCGCATGGCCTTTAGCGTGCAGGCGTAGTCGGCGCCGCTGTGCGCGCCGGAGGGCATGATGCCGGCCTGGCAGAGCTGCGTTATGAAGGGCAGCGCGCCGGGCAATTCCGGCGAAAAGGAGGCTATGCGTATGGGGCAGAGCGCGTGCAATTCGGCAACCAGGGAGAAATCCGGAGGGCGCAGATACTTTGGGTTCTGCGCGCCGGCGCCGTCGGGGTGAAAGAAGGGTCCTTCCAGGTGCATGCCCAGCAGCCTGGCTCCATCGCGATTATTCTTCTGATAGCGCCTGGCGCACATAAAGGTGTTGCGCAGCTCTTGTTTAGGCAGGGTCAGTGTGGTGGCCAAAAAGCCGCTCACGCCTTCTTTCAGCTTGCCCTTGCCGATCTGCTCGAAGGCCGCGTCGCTGGCGTCGCAGAAGTCGTGGTTGTCGCGTCCGTGGCAATGTATGTCGATGAATCCGGGCAGCAGCCACTGTCCTTCGAGGTCTATCTTCTGCTCGGCCTCGGGCAGTTTTTGTTTCGCCGTAAACAGCCTCTCGATACGCTCGCCATGCAGCAGCACGGCGGCGTTATCGAGCTGAAATCCGGGCGAGATAATGCAGGCGTTATGCAAGAGGGTTCGCATCGCTTTATTCCAGGCTGATTTTATCTTGAGTGTAGACTATTTCGGCATTATTGTGCTGCAGCAGGTATGAGGCGGGCAGTTCCGGGCTGACGCGGCCTTGCCGGATTCTTTGCAGCACGCCGCTTTGCTGCTCGAAGCAGGCCAAAAGCAGGATTTTGGCGGCGGCCAGGATAGGCTTCATGCCCATGGTCACGGCCTGCCTGGGCACCTGGCTTTCGTCGCCGCCGGCGGTTAGCTTGGCATTGGTGCTGATGGTGAGTGCCTTGAGACCAATGACGCGGGTGGGCAGCGCGGCGAAAGCCGCTGTGCTGATTTCCTCCTCGCTTTGCGGTTCATTAAAGGCAATATGGCCATTGAAGCCTATGCCTAGGAGCTGCAAATGCAAGCCGCCATTATTCTGCAGGAGGCGGTCGAAAGCGGCAGGGTCTTCAGGGCGGGGAAAATGCGCCTGTTCCGGTTTGAAGCCCAAGGCCGGTTCGAGGCGTGAAAATAAGTTGTCCTGCATATATTTTCGGTAGCTGAGCGCGTGTTCCGGGGGCAGGGAGCCGCCGTCCGGACTTACATACTCGTCCAGGTTATAGGTATGCAGCCCGCTTAAATCAGTCTTGTTTTGATTTAATTTCGCGGCCAGTAATTCATAGAGCCGCAGCATGGTATTACCGGTGGCCAGACCCAGGTTGAAGAGCTGCTGGCGGTGCGCCGCGGCGGCGACGGCGCGGTAAATCACGGCGGCGCCGTACTGGCTCATTTCCTCGTAGGATGATACTTTCGTCCAAAGCATTTGGCTGCTCCGCGTTATGATTTGTTTGGGACACTAAGACACACGAAGTTACACGAAGGCGTTTCCAGGAAACACAGTTGGGGCGGTCGGGATTTTAATTGTGCTCGGCCAGTTTTTGCAGCAGCCCGAGGGCGTTTTTCAGGTCCTTGAACTGCTCCGGGCCTATGGGGATTTCGCGTTCGATGACGATGGGGCCGCGGAAGCCGTCCCGGAGGATGGTTTGAAAAAGGGCGGCAAATTCGCTGTCGCCTTCGCCCAGCACGCTTTCCCGTCCCCGCTCTTCGCCGCTCTGCGGTCTTTTGGCGTCTTTGCAGTGCAGCGCCTTCACCCAGGGGCTCAGCTTTTGGTACAGCTCCAGCGGGCTTTCGGGCAGGTTATAGATAAGCACGTTGCCGGGGTCCAGGTTCAGTCCCAGTGCCGGGCTGTCGGCGGCCGTGAAAATCTCCAGCAGTGTATCTCCGTCAATGGAGCCGGTTTCGAAGAGGAACTGCTGCTGGTTTTCCTCTGCCAGTCTGGCCAGCTGCTGCAGGTCGGCGATGAATTGCTCGAATTCGGGGCCTTTGTTTTCGGGCAGTTCACCGACATGGCATACTGCGACTTTGATTCCATGTCTTTCTGCCCAGTTAAGCTGTCGGCAGATATTGAGCATATTTTGGCAGCGGCATTTTGGCTCTATGACGCCTCCGGGCGCGGCAACGAAGATACTTGTAGGCGGCAGCTCTTTTTGCTGCAGGCTACGTATTAGCTCTTCGCTGTTTTGCAGGCCTTCTTGGCCCCTGAGATACTTCTCGGAAACCCGGCAGAGCTGGCTTTCGCGCATGCCGATATCCTGCAGAGTCTGCAGATAAGACGCTTCAAATGTGCCAAGCCTAAGCATGGCTCCCAGTTTCAACTTGCCCATTGTCGTTTTCCTTTCTGTTGCCTTGTTACAGCAGTGTTGCGGCCAGCTCTTCGAGGCTGAGCACTTGCAGGTTTTTGACTTCGGCCAGTCGCGCCCTGGTGTAGGGCGCGGCGCAGACCAGCAGGTCCTGCGCCGGGTCGTTAATCCTGGCGCAGACATAGTCCAGCATAAGCCTGGCCAGTTTGGGATTCAGCTGCGGCAGTACCAGGGCGGCCTCGCCACAGCTATATGATTCCTCCTGGTTGTTGCCGAAATCACGCTGTTCGGCACCCAGTCTGGCCAGCAGCCGGTGCGGATGCTCATAGCCGCCGCAGTAGTTCTTCAGAAAATCACTTTCCAAGTAGTACAGCGGGCCGGCCTTTTTCCTGTAGGGCAAGTCCAGTGCGGCCAGAAATTCACTGCTGTGCATGACCTGGCAGTTCAGTTCTATGCCCCAGGCCGGGAAGTCGCAACTCAGCGTGTAGTAGGCGGCGGGGTTGGAGACTACCAGGGTTTTGGCCTTCGCGACATTGATTGCCGCCGCGAAGCTCTCCGCTCTTTGGCGCGCCTCGTCGTCATAGCCGAGCACTTGCAGCACCTTGCCCGGACAGGCGTTTTCGGCCTTGCGGTATTGAATCCCGGCGGCTTGCATAAGGCGCTCGAAGGCAGCCGGGATTTCCGGCAGGGCGGCGCTTTGGTAGTCAATGAAATAAAGCGTATCACCCTGTCCCGAGAGCTCAGGTTTTATCGGGCGTTGGCGGAACTGCTCGGCCAGCGCGGCCACCCTGGGCGGCGCCAGGCCGGCCGCGACCAGGTCTTGCCTGGCGGCCAAGAGCAGGCCTATCTCATCAAAATGCTTTTCGCAGTTGCTGCGGCAGGTGCCGGAGAGGTCGGCGGCGTAGAGGGTGTCGATGAGGTCTGGTTTGGCCAGCAGTTCGGGCTGTCTGAGCACATTGTCCAGAAGAATGGCGCGCACTCTGGGGGTGTCGGCCTCTCTGAAGGTCACATTTGCGCTGCCGGAAAGATGCCTGCACATGAAACAGTAGCGGCAGGCATGGATGACTTCAATGAAGTTCTCTATTTTCATCTTATACTCCTGGGAAGCCCATTTTTCCGGGATTCATGATATTGTTCGGGTCTAGGGTTTTCTTGATTCCCTCTAGCAGTTTAAAGCCGTCTTTGTAGAGTTCTTTCATCAGCCTGCCCAGCTTCATGCCCACGCCGTGGTGTTCGTTGATGACGCCGCCGTTGGCTATGGCGGCCCTGATGGCCAGGTCCCAGACGCGGTTGTAGAGCTCGAGGGCTTCGACGGGGTCCTCGGGGACCTGCTCTTTTTCAAAGATGAACCTGGCGTAAAGCATGGCCCCCCACTCGTACCAATGCGAAAAGTGGCCGATGAAGCGAGCCTGCGGGAAATTCTCGTTGACCGTCTTTTTCATGGCTGTGTAGACCTGCTCGATGTGTGCGAAGTCGGCCACCGTGTCCAGCGTGCCGTAGCCCTGCGGCATATGGAAGGCGTAGCCGGGATAAAAGAACTTGTATTTGTTTTGCCACCACAGCTCGCCGCCCTCCGGCCCCATGTCCTCGGTCTGGTAGCGCGACATGATCTGCAAGGCGTATTCCATCTCGAGGTCGACGATTTTTTCCGGCCCGTCGAACCCGAACACCAGGTATGAGCCTTGTCGGTCTACTCCGAGCACTCTTTTGACGTGGTGGCTGGTTTCCTCCTCGTCGTATAGCCTGATGGCTGCGGGTCTGAGGCGGCTGCGCATAAGGTCGGCCCCGGCATTTAAGGCCTCGTGCAGGTTCTTGAAGATAAAGGCGTGAAATTTGCGGCACTCCGGCTCGGGGTGGATTTTCATGGTGAGCTTGGTGATGACCCCCAGGGTGCCCTCGCTGCCCAGGAAGAGCATGGTCAGGTCCGGGCCGGAGGCGTGGCGGGGGACGGGCAGGGTCTGCACTATGTCGCCGCCGGGAGTGACTACTTCGAGCGAGAGGATCATGTCCTCGATCTTGCCCCATTTGGTGGAGAGCACGCCGGTGCCGCGATGCGCCAGAAAGCCGCCCATGGTCGAACAGGAGATGGAGGCGGGCAGATGCATGGTGGAGTAGCCGGCCTGGTTGACGGCCCATTCCAGCTGCTGGGCGATGATGCCGGCCTCGCAGGTGACGCTCAATGACTGCTCGTCGATGCGGAGCACCTTGTTCATGCGCTTGGTGTCCAGGATGATGCCATTGTAGACCGGCAGCGCGCCGCCCTGCGAGCCGGCGCCGCCGCCCCAGGGGGTCACCGGGATTTTATACTGATTGGCGATCTTCAGCACCTTGGAGACCTCCTCGGCGCTGCCCGGGTAGACGACGAAGTCGGGCAGCGACATCTTCATGCCGCGGTCGTGCCACATTTCCGGTATCCAATAGTAGTCTATGCTGTGTCCGGCGGCGTCGCTGTAGCCCGTGTCGACGTTTTGCGGGCCTACCGCGTCCAGCAGTTCGCAGCGTATCATTTGGTACATATAGCTGTCACGATCAAGTAACATGAGGTGGCTCCTGGGTATTAGAGGGGGGGACACGAAGATGCACGAAGGCGCACTAAGGGCTTATGCGGCTTTCTGTTTTGTTTATGATGTCTGGTAAATCTTGGCCAGGGCGGCTTGGATTTTTTTGTAGCAATCGAATTGTTTTTGGTAGAATGCGGCGTTTTCCTGATTCGGCTTGATGCTGCGTTCGAGGCGCAGGCATTGGCCTATGGCCTCGCGCGTATCGGCAAAAACGCCTCGACCCACGCCGGCGAGCAGGGCGCTGCCGAAGGAAGCGTCGCCAGGCCGGGGCACCTGCACCTCTGTGTCGAAGACATCGGCGATAATCTGGCTCCAGAGCGGGCTGCGTGCCCCGCCGCCAATGAGGAAGATGCGTTTTGCCGGCAGCCCGAGTTTTTCCAGGCAACCCTGGCAATCGCGCAAAGAGTAGGCTACTCCTTCGAGGAGGGCGCGCATAAAATCGGCCTTGCCGGAGGCGATGGAGACCCCGCAGAAGCTGGCCCTGAGGCGGTGGTCCCAGTATGGCGAGCGCTCTCCTTGCAGGTATGGATGGAAGAAGACGCCGCCGGCTCCGGGCGGCGAGGCCTGGGCGAGGCGCTCCATAAGCTGATATGCCGAGAGGGCTTTTTGCTGGGCGGCTAGTTTTTCGCGCTCGCAGAAGTTGTCTCTGAACCATCTTTGGCAGAGTGCGGCGGCATTGGTGGCGGCCACGCTGTACCACAGCCCGGGGATAATGTGCGAATAGGTCAGGGTATTTGCTGAAGGGCAGGGCTTGGCGCTCATAATGTTGACGTTGCCGGCGGTGGCCAGCTTGATGACGCAGTCGCCCGGCTCGACGGCGCCGGCGGCATAGTCCTCCACGGCGGAATCACTGCTGCCGCAAAACACCGGCGTGCCCGGCGCAAGTCCAGTCAGCCTGGAGGCCTCGGCGCTGATCTGCCCGGCCTGGTCACAGGGTTCGAGCAGCTCGGGCAGCACGCTGAGCGGCAGGCCGGTCAGGGCGAAGAGCTCTTCGGACCAGGTGCGAGACCCCATGTCGTAGAACAGGCTGCCCTGAGCCTCGATATGGTCGCTGGCCGGCAGCCCGGTAAGCAGAAAACGGACATAGTCCTTGACAAAGAGCAGGTGCCGGGTGGCGGTCAGAATTTCCGGCTCATGCTTTTTGAGCCAGAGCAGCTGCGGCAGGGTCCAGGTGGGTGTGGCGCGCTGATAGGTGGTTGCAAAAATCCGCTTTCCGTAGTTTTCCTGCAGAAAGCCGCATTCCTGGTGGCTGCGCTGGTCAGTCCACATAATGGTTTTGCGCAGCGGCTGCCAATTTTGGTCTAGCAGCACGGCGTTATGTGTCGAGCCGTCCAGGGCTATGGCTTGTATTTGGCTTAGCGTCAGTCCCTGTTTTTCGAGTTTGCGCAGTGCTTTTTGCAGAGCTTCGAGCCAGTGCTGCGGGTTTTGTTCGGCCCAGCCGGGATTGGCGTGTTCAGTTGGATACTCGGTGCCGGCCTCGGCGAGCAGCTCGCCTTCCAGGCTGATGGCGCAGAGCTTGCAGCCTCCGGTGCCCAGGTCAATTCCCAGTAATGATGCTTGGTCTTTCATGTTTTTTGTCATGAGTTTAGTTTGCCAGGGACATTCCTACTCTCGGCATAGTCGGCTTTCCCACAAACCAAAACGGGCAAGCCCTTCGTGCCCCTTCGTGTCCTCCCCCCTTGCGCCCTGTCATGTTTTCACCACCCATTCGTGGTTCGGGTCCATGCTTGAGACCAATCCCCTTTGATTTTTACCGCACATGACCCAGAGGTAGTACATATTGTATCCTGGCGCGGCGCAGAGCGGGTGGTAGCCTTCGGCTATGGCCACGGTGTCATTGTTTTTGACGGTGTAGGTCTCATCGATTCTGCCGTCCCTGGTATAGACTTTTTGTATACCGAAGCCTTGCGGCGGGTCAAAGCGGTAAAAGTAGCACTCCTCCATGTCCAGTTCGAGGGGCGGGTTGTCCACATCGTGTCTGTGCGGCGGGTATCCCGACCAGTTGCCTGAGGGTACCATGCCTTCGCCTATGTAGAAGTGTCTCGAGTCGAATTTTTCGTCGATAATAATGCAGGCCTCTCTTTTGAAGTTGTCGCGTCCTATGCTCAGGCTGCGGGTCATTTCAGGCGTGATGAGGCTGGGCGGTGCGCTCTCTTTGGTGGCCGGCGCGCGGCAGAGCGCCAGGTCCAGCTGGCTCGATGCCAGGATTTCGTAGTTTTGGTGTCTGGGCAGGTATACGGCGTAGGGCTTGCCGTCAAAGACGGTGGCGCGTCGTCCCACCTCTTTGAAGTGGAAGCCCTCGCCTTTGACGGCGCATTTGCCGCCCAGGATAATGAGTGCCAGTTCGGACTCGGCGCTGCTGGCGCTCCAGCTTTGTCCGGCGCTGAGCTGCAGCAGGCCGAAGCCGGTGAGCTGCATATTGTACTGACCCGGCTCGATAATGGCGGTATAGCCCTCTCGAGGCCGGCTGTGGATCAATAAATCTTTGTGCATGCTGTTTTCCGCTGGGGTGAAAATGTTGCGGCCTGCAAGCCAGGCCGGGGGTCAAGTATGTCTCCGTGTCTAAAAATCCGGCTATTGTCTTTTTGCCAGGAACTCTTCGGTTTCCTGGCGGCTTGGTATGCCGCTTCTGCCGCCCAGTCTGCGGCATTTCAGGGCGGCGACCGCGGCGGCGAATCTTTGGCTTTCGCCCTGGTCCCGGGTTTCGAGATAACGCAGCGCAAAGGCGGCGTGGAAGACGTCGCCGCAGCCGGTCGTGTCCACCACCTCCAGGGCAAAAGCCGGGCAGTGCAGGAATTCGCCGTCCTTGTAGAGCATGCAGCCTTCAGCGCCCATGGTGCAGCCGATCACTTCGGCTCCGATAGCCGCCATTTTGCGCAGCGCCTCGCGCAAGTCGTTCTGCCCGCTGTAGGCGCGGGCGAACTCCTCGGAGGCGATAAAGATATCCAGCAGGGGGAGCAGCTCCAGGAGCGCGGGGCGCAGGCTGCCGGCATCCAGACTCAGCAGAACACCGTGTTTTTTGGCGATTTTCGCCGCCGCGAGCGCGGCCGGTCCCTGGTGTCCGTCCAGGTGCAGGATTTTGGCATTGGCGACTAGGTTTTGGTCGATTTCCCCGGCCTTCAATTCGTCCAGGCCGCCTTTGCTCCAGGCAATGCTGCGTTTGCCGCTGTTTTTTTCTATCCAGCAATATGAGAGCGGGGTTTTCTGGTTGTTGCGCATGACGACGTTATGGCATCTCACCTTTTCCAGTTCAAACTCCTGCAGCAGGCTTTTTCCCTCGGCGTCGTCTCCCACTGTGCCTATGAAGGCGCTGCTCATGCCCAGTCTGGCGGCGCAGACCGCGGCGCTGGCCGCCGGCCCGCCGCCCTGTATCTGCTGTTCGAGCATCTCTACTTTGCTGTCATGGGGGATATGCGGCAGCAGGCAGAGATGGTCCAGGTTACAATGCCCTAGGGCGACAAACTCGGGATGGGGGAGCATTGGGGGTCCTATTGCTGGTCGGTTGGTTTTTTTGGACACGAAGGCACACGAAGCAGTACCAGGGGTTTATGCGGTGCCGGCCTACTGTTTTTTGGCTTTGGGCGGCTCGGCGTCGCAGATAATCGAGCCAAGCTCCTCGCGGCGGCAAATCTCATACAGCCCGGCCTTGCCCAGCTTACTGCTGTCCAGCAGCAAATGGCTTTTTCCCGCACGCTTGAGCAGCAGCCGCAAAAATGCGGCGTGTTCCTCGTTGAAGGTGCTCGCAACGTCGTCCTTGAAGCCGACGGCGGAGAAGAAGGCGCGGTCAATGCGCAGCTTCTCGAGGCTCTCCAGCGCCGTGCCGCCCAGAAACGAGTTCAGCGAGGCCGAAAAGCCGCCGCCGACGCCGCATAGCATGAAGTGAGCCGGAAACTGGTGGAACTCCTGCATGATGAGCACTGAGTTGCTGATAACGGTCAGGTTGCTGAACAAGGCCTTCTGCAAGGCGCGAGCCAAGTATAAAGAGCTGGTCGAGGAGTCCAGAAAAACAATCTCGCCATCCTCGATGAGAGCCAAGGCGGACTGCGCCATCTGCTCCTTCTTGTCGGCATTGCGGTGGATGCGAAGCAGAAAAGGTAGGGCGGCGGAAGCCTCCGGCGCAGCGGAAACCGCCTGGGACTCGCTTAAAACCACGCCGCCGCTGACACGCCGCAGAGCGCCGCGCTCGGCAAGCTCGGAGACATTGCGGTACATGGTCGCAGGCGAAACAGCAAAATGACTGGTCAATTCGTCTATCGAACAGTGACGGCGAGCAGCTAAATACTCGAGTATCTGTAAAGAACGCAAGGTTTTCATATAAAAAAAAGACTTTCTCAAAAATTCTCATTGGTTAAGAATTATTGATACTATATCGCTATATTCTATCATTGCAACGAGAAAGTTTAATAATTTTCAGTTTTTTTGCAGAATACATGAGACGGGTACGAGGTCGGAGCACCGGCTTCCTGCCTATTGGCGCTAACTTAGACCGCGTCCAAAAAGCCCTTGAGCCACTAAGGCACACGAGGGGGGGAGGACACGAAGGGACACGAAGGGACACAAAGGCACACGAAGGGCTTATGCGACGCCTGCGGCGCCGCATAAGCCGCTTGCCTGTTTTGGTTTGTTGGGAAAAAGTAGTCGGATAAAACAGAAAACTCGATGAAATAGCATGAAAAACGCAAATTTCCTGCAAAATTCTAATTTTACACGAAAACTACTTGGTG
>JAAZIY010000093.1 GCA_012800625.1 Lentisphaerota bacterium | reverse complement strand
TTAAAACAGGCGCTTCGCGCCCCTGTTTAGGATGACACCTTGCATAGCAAGTGTTTACCTAGAACTTTTAACAATGGTTTTTTCCTTGATTCTTCTTTAAAAACTGTTAAGTTAGCGCCAATAGGCTGAAGCCTGGGGTAGTAGCATGGTTATGCGCCTACGGCGCAAGTATATACGCTGTTTTGCAGCGGATTTTTCTAAGGGACAAAATGGCTCGTTTCTGCGACAAAATTCATCAGATGATTCTGATTTTGCCAGTTGTATTGGCTCTGGTAGGTTACCCACAAAAGCAAAATTCCTCTGAAAAACGCAGGTTTTGGAAGAAAATCTAATGTTTCTCTGCGATTAAGTCCATTTGGTGCCCCAAAGGGGCAATCTAATGTAGCCCAGGGTAAGCGAGGCCGCAGGCCGAGCGTCACTCTGGGTAAAAGCCCGCCTGAATCCGGCGGCCTGTAGGGGCGCCACAAACGGCCTTTCTGCGTTATGCCCTTTTTGGACGGGGTCTGCTGTTACAGGATACCGCGTCTCAGGGCATCGAAGAGGAAGACGGTTGTGGCCTGTGCGGCGTTAAGCGATTCAGCTGGGCCGGGCATGGGTATGCCAATGGCCTGTCCCAGCTCGGGCTGACTGACGCCGAGGGCTTCGTTGCCTATGACCAGAGCGCCTTGGAGCAGGCAAAAGTCCTCCTCGAAGAGACTTTTTTGGGCATTTGGCATAGCGCACCAAATTTGTTTGCCACCCAGACGCTTGAATTGTTTGACTGCCTGCTCCAGGTCGGGCAGGTAACTCATGTCCAAGGCAAATTGTGCTCCCATGCCGGCCCGGATGACCTTGGGGGCGTATACGTCAACACTGCCGTTGGTAAGCCAGACCGACTTGAGACCCACCGCCCAGGCGCTGCGCAAAATGCTGCCTACATTGCCAGGTTCGCGCAGCTGGTCCAAAATCAGGCAGAATGGCAGGGGCAAAGAGAGTTCAAGCGGGGCTGGGCGCCTTAACAGGCAAAGCAGGCCCTGCGGGGTCTCAGTGATCGCCAAGTCGGAAAACTGGCGTTCGGAGACGCAGACTGGCTCGATCCCGGCAGCTGCAAGAGCTGTGAAGAAGGGGCCTGCCGCAGCTTGTTGCGGGAGTGATTCCAGGCAAATGACTGCCTCGAGCCAGTCGGGGCGGAGGCGCAAGGCCTCGAAACAGCAGCGCAGCCCTTCTGCCAGGAAATAAGGCGACTTCTTGCGCAGATGCCTACTGCGTAATTGGACTATATGCTTTTGCCAGCGCGAAAGTGACATGAGAAGCCCTTGAAACACGAAGGGAGAGGACACGAAGAGACACTAAGGCACACGAAGGCAATTCAGGGCGTAATCACGAAGAAGTTCACTGAGACCCAGTGGCAGACGCTGCCGCCCAGTACAAAAAAGTGCCAGATGGTATGCATGTAGGGCACTTTGTCCATGACATAGAAGATGACTCCCACGGTGTATGAGACTCCGCCGATGACCAGCATGGTGAGTGCCGGTGTGCTGATATTGCTGAGCAAGGCTCTGAAGAAGAAGACGACTAGCCATCCCATGCATAGGTAGACCAGCAGTGACCAGCGCTGCCATCGCCGTAGTAGGGTTTCCAGCAGCACGCCGAAGAGTGCCAGTCCCCAGATCATGCCGAACAGCGTCCAGCCCTGGGCGCCTTGCACGCTGAGCAGTGCAAAGGGGGTGTATGTGCCGGCGATGAGCAGGTAGATGCTGATATGATCGAAAACCTGAAAAACCGCTTTGCTGCGGTGGCTTTTCAGAGCGTGATAGAGCGTAGAGCTATTATACAGGATTATCAGGCTGGCGCCAAAAATGGCGCTGCTGACTATGGCTTTTGGGCCGGCATACAGTGCCGACCAAATACAGAGCAGCACCAAAGCCACGATGCCAAACACAGTGCCGAGCAAATGGCTTATGGCGTTGGCCCACTCCTCGCCACGGCTGCGGTGAAACTCACGGCGCCAATGCAGTATCTTGGCGCGCAACCTGGCACTGCGCGGATATTCCTGGCGTAATTTTGCAATTTTTTCTTGTTTTGTCATTTTGGCGTTTTTCTTTTAGTCTGTCTTGGCCTTCTTTCGGTTAGACTGCCATGTGTTT
Source organism: Lentisphaerota bacterium (assembly GCA_012800625.1). Classification (GTDB taxonomy): domain Bacteria; phylum Verrucomicrobiota; class Lentisphaeria; order Oligosphaerales; family Oligosphaeraceae; genus JAAZIY01. Next base: position 6,986 of record JAAZIY010000093.1, on the reverse strand, counting down.
TTAATTTCAATGCAGCATTACTTGGCCGCCGGTTACCGGGATTGCCTGTCCGGTCTCGTATTTTTGCTCGATGCAATAGATGATTGCCCTGGCCACGTCTTCGGGCTGGCAACCTCGGCGCATGGGTACTTTGTCTTCATAGAAGCGTCGCACATCTGCGGCACTTTGCGCTCCGGGCACTTTTCCGGTATGAAGATACTGCGTGAACAGTCCTTTTTCCGGGTCGCTCCACAGTGGCCCGTCATAATAGTTGCCTGGGCAGACGCTGTTGACCCTGATGTTGTATTCGAGCAGCTCTTTGGCGAAGCTCTGGGTCAGTCCTATGGCGCCGAATTTCGAGCCTGCGTAGGCGGCATTTTTATTGCTGCCTTCCAGTCCGCTTTTGGAGTTGACCTGCACGATGTCGGAGTCAAGTCCACCCTGATTTTGTCTGGCCATCAGTCTGGCGGCGTGTTTGACGCAAAGGAAATAGCCGGTGTAATTGATATTGGTGACGAAATTCCAGTCCTCCAAGCTCATTTCCAGCACTGAGCCGGCTCGCAGCACGCCGGCATTTGCCACCAATAGGTCCAGTCCGCCGCAGGTAGCGGCCAGGCTGGCAAAGAGTGCCTGCACCGAGTCCTCGTCGGCGATATTGACTTTCATGGCCAATGCCCGCAGTTCGCCATATTTTTGACAGAGTGCCTCTGCCGCTTTTTGGGCAGCTTCCAGATTTATATCGGCGATGATGACTATGCCGTCCTGAGCGCAGAGCTGGTCGGCGATGCCCAGCCCGAAACCCTGGGCGGCTCCGGTTACCAGGCAGACGCGCTTGTTAAGTCTTCCCGCACGGCTTTGCTGTACGCTGCGTCTATATGACTCCGCCTCCCAGTTTTCGATAAAGCGGTACTGTTTCGCGTCCAGGTAACGCGGGCCTCCGAAGGCCTGGCTAAGCGCCTCAATTTGCCTGGCGTTAAGCAATGCGGTCTTGATGTCCTGCGCCTCTTTCAGGTCAGCGGCAGAGGCGAAGAGGGCTTTTCCTGAGATATCGAGCAGCTTGGGCGCATAGCTGTGTTTTTGCTCAAAGGCCTGCAAGGAAGCAGGCTCGCCATCGCCGACGTAGGCAAAGGACTTGGCATAGACTATGTGGTCCGGGGTCAAAGGGCCGGCAAAGGCGCTGCCCTTGCCGAGCAGGTGCAGCAGTGCGCGCTGCTCGCTGTCTTTGCTCAAGCGCTGACGCAGAAGCGGGGCGATTTCTTGCACGAAAGCCGGGTCGGCTTCTTCCAAGGCGATTTCGCCGCAGATTGCGGCTTCCTGATAGGCCAGTTTCAGCCTGCTAAAGATATGCTCGTAAATGTCTTTGATCTCGGCGCAGCTGTCGGCGGCGACAAAGACGCCGTGGTTTTGTAGAAAGATTATCTGCCTTTGCCTGCCTTGGCTGAGCGGATTTTGCCGCAGAGCCTCATCTACCTGTTTTGCCAGGCTGCTGCCCGGGTCGCAGTAGTCCAGGAAGAGCGCCTCGGGGAACAGCTTCTGGCAGCTTTGTCTGGCTTGTTGCGAGCAGAGCATGCCGTTTACCAGGGTAGGATGCAGATGCATGACAAAAGTATAGTCGATAAGCTGATGCAGCGGAGCCTCAACCGAGGGGCGGCCCGCTTGCCCTGGCATCATCGAGTCCTGCATGATCTTTTTGACTTGTGCCTCGCGCTCGTCGCAACTCAATTCGGGCGGCAATGCGAATATCTCGGCGAGGCGGTCTCGCCTCAGGGTCAGCAAGTCTTTGCCTTGCAGTTTTGCCAATGCTACGCCGCTAGGCTTGATATGGAGCAAATCGGCGTTTTTTACCGAGCAGTTGCCGCCGCCAAGAAAAACAAAATCCGGGTTATTGCCGTAAAACCGCGATAGTTCTGCGATTTCCCTGAGTTCAGAAGCTGGCATGCTTTGATCCTTTTATTGTAAGAATTGTTTGTGTTCGCCCTAGCAGGTTTTTGGACACGAAGACACACGAAGAGACACTAAGAGACACGAAGGCTAGGGCCACCCGGGTTCGGTGTTTTGTGGAGTGCCGTCATGCGTTTACTCGCCTGGGTCTATATGGATTTTCAGTCTTTGGCAACTAGGCAGGTCCAGGTTTTCGCCGTAGTACTTGCTTGGCAGTCCGCCGGCGAATATTCCCAGGGGCTGGTCTTGAAAGGTGAATGTAAGCTGATTATTGGCCTCGTCCAGCTTGTTCTTTGCCTCCTTGCGTCCGGGGGCAGAGTTGTCAACGAAGGGGTGCAGGAACCCCAGGCTGGTTTCCGCCAGCCAGCGTGCGGCCTGCGGATAGGCCTCCTGCTGCGACTTATCCACAAAGAGCTTGCCGAATTCCTGGCAGGGCAGCAGTTGCACCGCCGGGGTGATCTCTCGTAGCTCTTTTAGCGCGCCGCTGGCTCGGCTGTGCATTTCGAGGGCATCGAAACTATGCGGCATGGCGACGATGGCGGCGCAGGCCAGGTTGTGACGTCGGGCATGTCGCAGGATTTCCAGGCTGTAGTGGCATCCGGTGCGCCCTCCCAGGCCGCAGACCACCAGGAGCAGCTGCAGTGCCGGGAACTGCGCTTCCAGGGCTTCATGCAGGTTTTTGTACTTTTCTTCAGCGTTTTGCTCCTCGTTTTCCGGCAGCAGTATGGTGTTGAGACCCTGTATGTGGCCTAGGGCTTCGGCGTCGCTGTCCATGACGCAGATGCGCAGTCCAGGCAGGCCGCCGCGCTGTAAAACATAGTAAGCAGCTTTGCCGCCGGCCTTGCCGACGCCGATTAAAAGCATGTTGTTTTCTAGTTTGGGGCTGGTATCGGGCATTTTCGGCATTTGTTTTTGGCCACGAAGTTAGGCGAAATTTTTTAGACGAGCTTTAGGGCAGCTGGGCTTCACCAGTCGGCTATGGTTTTCCAGGCGTTTTTCCACCATTCCACGGTGCCGCTGAGCAGGGATTTTTGTTGTGCCACCTCTCTGGCCACCTGCAGGTCTCGGCGTCCGGCTCGAAGCAATCCTATCACCGTGTTGTGCTGTGGCTGCAGCTGTAGTCCGGCCAAGCAGCTGACATTATAGGGTTGTGCTATGCTTACGGGTCGGTTGAAGACGGTGGCTGCCAGGTCGCAGACCTGCGGGATTTTGGCGCCGCCGCCGGAGAGATAGATCCTGTTGCTCAGCCAGCTGTAGGCTCCGCTGTCGGTAAGCTGTCTGCGGATCAGTTCAAAGAGTTCGCGCAGTCTGGTTTCGACCACCAGCTCTATGCTCGATGCCGGTATGAGGCGGTGTTCACCCTGCCTTTCCGGGTCTATGGTCACCATTCTTGCTCTTTTATCCTTGGTAGCAATGGCGTTGCAGTGTAGATTAGCCATCTGCAAGAGCAGCGCCCTGGCGGTTTTTATGGGCAGTTCCAGGCTTATGGCCAGGTCATTGGCTATATGTTCGCAGCCTATGCTGATTTGCCCCAGGTAGAAATATCCTGCCGAGCTGGGTATGGCCAGCGAGCACATTCCTGCGCCCAGGTCGATCACCAGGTCCAGGGCCTCGTCGGAGTTGCTGGGCGGGAAGACGGCGGCGCTCAGAGCCAGTGGGGTGTAGATAACGGTGGCCACCTCCAGCTTGCCCAGTGCTTCGGCCAGCAGGCAGTAGGTGGTGTTGGCGCGCTCCTTGTCCGCCAGAAAATGCTGTGTTTCCACTTCGAGGGAACGCGAGCATTGTCCTATGGGGTTGAACAGTATCCTGCCGTCGGCCAGACGGAAAAGGCGGTTCACTGACTGCGTGAGCAGCAGTTTGCCGCCGGGCACGACGTGATTGCTTGCCTTCCGGGTTGCTTCGGCCAGGTCTTCCTCGCGGATCAGTCCGGAGGGTTCGTCTATGTCTAGCTTGGCGCTGATCTTGACGGTTTCAATGAAGGCACCGGAGATTGCCATGAACACCGGGCCGCTGATGGGGAAGCCGGCGGCCTGCTCGGCTCCGCTCAGGGCCAAGGCGACCTGCTCTGCGACCACGCGGGTGTCCAGAGCCTCGGCCTTGCACATTTTCAAGGAGGGAAGCTCGTGACAGGCCAGCACAGAGAGCTGCTCGTCATGCAGGAATTCGCCTAGCATGACTTTGATGCTGTAGGTGCCGATTTCAACGGCAGTGTAGATTTCGCGGCGGGACTTCATGTTGCGGAGGCTTAGAGACTTTTTTGTGTCGGGTATATATAGAATATATCCCGGCAAGCAAAGGCTTCAAGGGCGACAAAGCGGGGAAAGCACTGACTTTTCTTCGAGATACTCCTCGGGGCTACTTGCGTTTTTGCATTTTTTGTAGGAACCTGATGGTTTCCCTGATCTCTTCTTCTCCGTTACTGGCTTCGATTTTCGGCAGCTTGCCATAATTTTTATATAGGCCCTGACTAGTTTCGATGATCAGCAGGTTTTCACGCACTGAGAGGCTGATCAGCTCTAGGCTTTTGGCCAGCAGCTTGATTTTCTGCATTTCCACCAGCAGTCTGGCATTTTGCGGGAGCTTGCCGAAGCGGTCTTGCAGCTCCAGGGCGAAATCGTCACATTGACTGATGCTAAGTACCTGACTCAGGCGTCTATAGGTTTCCAGGCGCAGCGCTTCATCCTCGATGTATTCGCTGCCGATGCCCAGTTGCACCTTGCCTTTGACCGGGGTGAGCGAGCTGCTTACCTGTTCGAGTTCGATGAAGACCTCCCTGCGCGTGGGTATGCTGCGATTGTCCATTTTGGCCACTGCTTCTTTGAGCATCTGGCAATACAGGTCGAAGCCTACCGCGGCGATATGCCCGCTTTGTTCTTCTCCCAGTATATTGCCGGCGCCGCGTATCTCCATGTCTTTGAGTGCCAGTTTGAAGCCGGCTCCCAGGTTGCTGTAGCGCCGGATGGCGGCCATTCTTTGGCGCGCATTTTCGGGCAGCAATCCCATAGGTTGCAGCAGCATATAGGCGTAAGCCTGGCGGTGGTAGCGTCCCACCCTGCCGCGCAGCTGGTAAAGCTCTGAAAGCCCAAAGCGCTCGGCGTTATCGATAATAATGGTGTTCGCATTTGCTATGTCTATACCGCTTTCAATGATGGTGGTGCAGAGCAGGACATCGAGTTCGCCGGCGATGAACTGCAGCATGACCTCCTCGAGTTCGGCGGCCGGCATTTGGCCGTGTCCAACTCCGATTCTGGCCTCCGGGAGTAGTTCGCAGAGCATACTGTGCATATCCATGATGGTATGCACGCGGTTGTGCAGAAAGAAGCTCTGCCCGCCGCGCTCCAGCTCGCGGCGCAGCACCTGGCGTATCAGCTCTTTGTCAAAATTGGCCACTACTGTGGAGACTGGCATGCGGTCGGAGGGCGCGGTGCTGATGGTGCTCAGCTTGCGCAGTCCGGAGATGCTGAAATACAAGGTGCGCGGTATGGGGGTGGCGGTCATGGTGAGGATGTCCATGCTGGCGCGCAGACCTTTGAGCTTTTGCTTGTGCTTGACGCCAAAGCGCTGCTCCTCGTCTATGACCAGCAGCCCCAGGCTGGCGAATCTGACGTCCTTCTGCAAGAGCCTGTGAGTGCCTATAACGATGTCGACCTCACCTTTAGCCAGGTCTTTGAGCACTTGCTTTTGCTCGGTTTTGCTGCGAAAACGGCTGAGCAGCTCGACACGCATCGGGTAGGGCGCCATGCGCATGGTGAAGGTCTGATAATGCTGCTGCGCCAAAAGAGTGGTGGGCACCAGGATAGCGGTTTGCCTGCCGTTCATGGCGGCGCGAAAAGAGGCGCGCAGAGCCACCTCGGTTTTGCCGTAGCCTACGTCGCCGCAGAGCAGGCGGTCCATGGGCTTGTCCGACTCCATGTCTTTAAGCACATCGTCAATGGCTTCCTTCTGGTCGGCGGTTTCGATATAGGGGAATGAGGCCGCGAATGACAGCTCCCATTCCGGCGCGGGTTTAAAGCTGTTTCCCTTGCTGTTTTGGCGCAAGGCGTCGAGTTTGAGCATTTCGGCGGCCAGGTCCCATGCCGCCGAGGCCGCCTTGTCCAGGTTTTTTTTCCAGATGTTTCCCCCCAGCTTGCTCAATGCCGGGCTGGTTTTTCCGCTTCCCATGTATCTGCTGAGCAGCTGTACTTGTTCTATGGGCACATACAGTTTGGCCTCATCGGCGAACTCCAGTTCCAGGGCCTCGATGTATTCGCCGCTGCTCAGGATTTTTCTGATGCCCTTATATCTGCAGATACCGTGGTTGACGTGCACGGCCAGCACGCCCTCCTCCAGGTCCTGATAGTCTCTCAGGGCGCTTTCCGTCTTATAGTCTATATGCTTGTGTCTTTTCAGGGTGGCCGGTCTGCCAAAAAGCTCTTGTTCACTGAGTAGCACCAATTTTTGCATCGGGAAGAAGAGTCCGGCGGGCAGTGAGAGGCGCTGGAACTGTATGGGCAGCGCACTGGTTTGCTCGTCTTCGGCGAGCAGCTCGCGCATTCTTTTCTCGTCTCCTTCGGAGGCGCAGCATGCCACCAGGCTGTAGCCGCTTTCCTGCCAGCGCAGCAGGTTGCTGCGCAGCAGCTGCCAGCGCCAAAGCCCGTCCTGGGTATTAATCTCCGGCAAGGGTTCGGCGAGCAGCTCTGCCAGGCCGCTCACAGAGAAGATATGATAGGCGCTATTGTCTTGTGACCTGGCCTGAAAGTCTTCGTCCAGACATTGCAGGCTGATATGGTTTCTGCTACCTTGTCTTTTTTTTTGCCAGAGGCGCAAGTCCTCCTGGCTATAGTATTCCTGCAGATGCCTGGTGATTCTTTCCTCTTCGCAGAAGACCTGCCAGGTCTGCTTGTCAAAGTAGTTCCACAGCGCCGTGCTGGGCTGGTCGGCTGGTTCGAGCACGGCGCTGCCCCTGGGTATGATGCGAAGCTCTTCCACCTCCTGTTTCGAGCGCTGTTCCACCGGCGAGAAGAAGCGCATGCTGTCAATTTCGTTGCCCCAGAACTCCATTCTGACCGGCTCTCCATAGAGCGGGC
>JAAZIY010000092.1 GCA_012800625.1 Lentisphaerota bacterium | reverse complement strand
TCCAGGGTGTTCAATGCCGAAAGCGGCTTCTCCCTGCCGGAGTTTCTGACCATGACCAGGATGCAAAAGGCAAAGACCTTGTTGAAAGAGGGTCAGAAAAACATCTCCGAGGTTGCTTACGAGGTAGGCTACGAGGACAGCAGCTACTTCGCCAAGGTCTATCGCAAGCACTTCGGCATCAGCCCAAGCATGTCAGTCATGTCACATCCGGTGAAGAGGATTTGAGTATTAATGCAAGCACAGTCTGAACTGATCATTGAATGCGACAAGCTGGGCCATAACTGGCGGTTTTTTAGCGAGCTGCGCCCCGCTTGCCGCATTGTACCGGTGCTTAAATCCGACGCCTACGGACATGGCCTGCTGCCAGCGGCCAGAACCCTGAGGCGGGCCGGGGTGAAACATATGGCGCTGTTCAATGTCGAAGAGGCGCAAAGCCTGCGCCAGGCCGGCATAGACTGCCGACTCTGGGTGCTCGAAGGACTGCTGCCCGAGGATATCGAGGCGGCAGCCGCCCTGGACCTCACCGTCGCCTGCGCCAGTTTCGAGCAACTCGAAGCCATGAGCCGGCATGGACAGTCAAGAAGCTACCAGTGGCGCATACATCTGAAAATCGACACCGGCATGTCAAGACTGGGCTTCAGACCCGAGGAAGTGCCCGCCGCCCTGGCACTCATCAAACAAAGCCCGGCCCTGCGCCTGCGCGGCTGCTTTTCCCATCTGGCGGCCTCGAACCAGCCCGAATGCCAGCTCACAAAACAGCAGCTCCACAATTTCCGCCAGGTTCTCGGCTTGCTGCCGTCTTCCTGCGACGAGCTGCATCTTTGCGCCAGCAACGGCATCCTGCACGGCATGATGCCGGAGCTGCCTTACGCCAGGCTGGGTATCGGACTATACGGCTACAGCGATCTGCCGCAGTATGCCGAAAAACTGCAGGGCGCCATGTGTCTCAAAAGCAGGGTTCTGAGCATCAAGGAAGTGCCGGCTGACTGCCTGGTTTCCTATGGCGGCACCTATAAAACGAAGGCCAAGACCCGCCTGGCAGTGGTGCCGCTGGGATATGCCGACGGCTACCCGCGCGCCCTGGGAAACCAGGGCGAGCTGCTGATACGCGGACAGCGCTGCCCAATCAGGGGCAGAGTATGCATGGGAATGCTGATGGCCGACCTCGGACAGCTGCCCGAAGTGCAGTGCGGCGAAGAAGTCGTCCTGCTGGGCAAACAGGGAGACGACTGCATTAGCGCCGCCGAGTTGGCCGCTAAAATCAACAGCATACCACACGAAATACTTTGTAACCTGGGAAAACACCCAAAAAGAAGCTATGTCTAAAAATGCCCGCAGACCCTAAAACCAGAACCCTGCCTTCGTGTCCAAATCAGAATGCGAGCCAAGCGGAGAGGAGGACTGTCATGCTGCTTTCGGTGATCATACCGGTCTATAACGAGGAAAAGACCATCCTGGAAATCATCGAGCGGGTGCGTAACTGCGGCCTGCCAAAACTGCAGCTAATCATCGTGGACGACTGTTCGAGCGACGGCACGCGCGACAAGCTGGCGAGTCTGCCGCCCAGTGATGACCTGCTGATCCTCTATCACGAGCGCAACCAGGGCAAAGGGGGCGCCATTGCCACCGCACAGCAACATGTGAAAGGGCAAGTCATGGTTATCCAGGATGCCGATCTCGAATATTCGCCTACCGAGTTTGCCAGGATGCTGCCCTTTATCGCCGAGGACAAGGCCGACGCCGTCTTTGGCAGCCGCTACTCCGGCAGCACCACCCTGGTGGACACCTTCTGGCACTACTACGGCAACCGCATCATCACCGGATTCTTCAACCTGGTGGCCAACCGGCATCTGACCGACATGGAAACCTGCTACAAGATGATCAGGGCCGATCTGTTCAAGTCCATAAAGCTTACCAGCAAAAGATTCGGCTTTGAACCGGAGGTCTCGGCCAAGCTGATCAAAAAAGGCGCCCGCATCTACGAGATACCCATAGAATATGCCCCCAGACTGGGTGAGCAGGGCAAAAAAATAGGCTGGAAAGACGGCGTGGCGGCATTCTGGCATATCATACGCTATTGCCTGCTGAGCAGAGGCTAGGGGGGGAGAGGACACGAAGAGACACGAAGGGACACTAAGTCACACTAAGGATTTTAATCACTTTCAAGCCACCAACCGGAGTACTCATGCCTGGCCCCGCTTCTAGCAACAAGTCCCCCCAGCTTTCTTTCCACGAGGACGACAGCCGCGCCTGGGCCATTATTGCCTGCGCCTTGTTCCTGGTGCGCATCATGCCTTGGACCCTGGCCGAGCTTTGGCATGACGAGATACTGACGCTGCAATATTTCGTCTTCGGCGGCGAGGACTCCTCGCTGCTCGGGGTCTTCCGCAACTACAGCATGGCCAACAACCATTTTCTGAACAGCGCGCTCTACTGGTGGTGGGTGCGTTTCCTTGACTTCTCCTTCAGCGAGCATATCCTGCGCTGGCCCTCTATATTTTTCGGCTTTGCCAGCATTTTATTGACGGTTTTCCACTGGCGCAAGTTTATCGGGCCTCGCATGGCGGCCTTGATGGCGATGGTTTTCGCCATCAGCCCGGTGTTTGGCGCCTTTGCCTATCAGGTGCGCGGCTATTCGCTGGCCATGTTTTTGTCGCTCTGGGCCATGTCCGGTCTCTTGGAGCTGCTCTACGGCGATGCCCGCCGCGGCCAGTACTGGCTTTGTCTCTCCTGTTTTCTTTTGCCTTTGGTGATGCCCAGCGCCGCCATGCTCGGTGCATCGCTCAGCCTGTTTTTGTTCTGGCATTTTGCCAGCCGCGGGCGTGGTTTTGCCGGCTCTTTGGGGCTTGCGCTGCCGAGCTTTGTGGCCACGGCGCTTTCCAGCCTGTACTATGTAAGCATCTGGGAGCAATTTGTCGCTGCCAGCCGCAGTGCCGGCGGCTGGCCCAGCTCCTGGCTTTGCGCCGGCAACCTGGCTTTGGGCTTTGCCGCGCATCTGGGTCCCTTGGTATTTTTGCTTTTGGCTCTCTTTGCCATTAGGCTGCTGCGGCTTTTTTCACGGCGCAGCAACCGGCTGCTGACGGGCGCGCGCCTGCTGCTCTGCTCGGTTTTGCCCATTGCGGCGCTCTTGCTGCTGCGTTTAGGCGGCAGGGCTCCTTTTCCGCGGGTTTTTCTGGTTTATCTGCCCTCCTTCAGTCTGGCTGCCGCCCTCATGGCCAGGCCATTGCCCTTTATTCGACGCCAGAGGCTGATGTATCTGATAGTCTTCGTGCTTCTTTCAGGCTGTTTGGTCGAGCGCTACTGCAGTTCGCTCAGTCAGCGGCAGGTGCTCGATGGCGCCTCGCCTCAGAATCTTTTGCAGCAATATTACCGCAATGCCAGCGACAATCGCGACTCGGTGGCCTTCATGCGCGGCAATGGCTTTATCGGCAACAGCCTGGTGATTGTCAATGAATGGGATGCGCCTAGCTTTCGCTACTATTGGCAGCTTTCCAACCTGCCCATGCAGGCGCTGTTTGTCAGCAACCTGATGCCGGAGGACTTTTGGCTGAACCCTGAATTCGCCCAGTATCGGCTGCTGGTGCAGGCGCGCAACGAGAGCGAGGCCAGCCAGATGTTTGCCAAGGCCGGATATCGGGGACCTTTCCATGTCGCGCATAAAAGTGAACTGAGACAGCTGTATGTGATCGGATATGGCGATAAAAACCGTAGCGAACACTTCGAGTTCGCCGGAGACCGCCAGTGAACATATGATTATTTGCACAGCAAGACACACTGCGCCTGATAAAACGGGAGAGTAACCCATGAAGATTCTAAGCATAGGCAATAGCTTTAGCAATAGCGTGCAACGCTATCTGCCACAGATGTGCACCAGCCTGGGGCTGAGCCTGCAGCTGGGCGCCGCCAGCTTTGGCGGCTGTGAATTGCGCCGGCACTGGAGCTATGTCAAAGCCGAAGAGAATGACCCCGACTGCCGCATCTATGCCGGCGGAGCCAGCAAACTGCGCGATATCCTGGCAAACGGAGACTGGGACCTGGTTACCATACAGCAGGCCAGCCGGGAAAGCTGGCGCGAAGAAAGCTATGAGCCTTACGCCGCAAACCTGATCGCATATGTGAAGCAATACGCCCCGCAGTGCGAAATAATCGTGCAGCAAACCTGGGCATACAGAGCTGATGCGCCGCAGCTGCAGCCTGACAGCGAATGGCAGATAAATCAGCTGCAAATGCAGCAAAAACTCAGAGCAGCCTATAAAAAACTGGCAGCCAGTCATGGGCTGCGTGTCATCCCCTGCGGCGACGCCGTGCAGCTGGCGCGGGAAAACGAAGAGGCCCCTTTCAGCAATTATGACCCAAATATGCTGCTTTTCCTGCGCTGGCCCGACCTGCCGCCGCAGAGCGGAGACGTGGTCGGTGCCTGCTATTGGCAAAAAGATGCAGTCAGTGGGGAGCTAAGCATAGTAAGGGACCTGACTCATTTGAACTGCCGCGGACAATATCTGCAGGCAGCGGTATGGTGTGCATTCATCTACGGCTTGAATGCCGAAGACATCCGCTTTGTGCCCGAAGAGCTGGGCGACAGCGACGCCGCATTCCTGCGACGCATGGCGCAGAGGGCAGTTGAACCACTAAGTCACACGAAGGAGGGAGGACACTAAGTCACACTAAGGGCTTATGCGGCGCTGTCTTAGTGATTCTTACAATGCGAAAGGCGGCAGAGACGGCTCATATCCGCGCCATTGGTTTTCTTGCATAAAGACCTTGGCCAGAAAAAGCCCCTGCGCCGGCGCGCTTTCGGCCGCCAAAGCGCGGTCGCGACCGGCCAAAACCGCCGCAGTCTCCTGCGCATCCCGGTTGCCCATGCCCACATGCACCAGATGCCCGGTCAGGCTGCGTACCATCTTGTAGAGAAAACTCTCGCCTATGACCACTACGTATACCAGCCCGTCCTGGGCTAGCACCTCCAGGCGATATACATGGCGCACCGTGTCCTCGGGCTCCTTGCCCTTGCCCGGATTGACCGCAAAGGAGGCGTAATCATGCTTGCCGCAGAGTTGGGCGGCGGCAAGTCGCATGGCCGCCAGGTCCAAGGCGCGCGGTGTGCGCCAGACATAGCGGGATAAAAGCGGCTGGACCTTGATCCCGGGTGCCAGGCAATAAATATAGGCCTTGCCAAAATTGTTGTAGCGAGCATTGAAATCAGGCCGGCATAAACGCCAGCCAGTGATCAGTATGTCGTCGGGAAGCCAGCGGTTGAGCTTGTTGATGAGCTGCTCGGCGCTAAGCTCAGCAGGCAGACGCAGCGCAAAGCTGACCTGCTGGTCCAAGGCGTGAACCCCGGCGTCGGTGCGGCTGCTGCCGTAGATGCGCAGCTCCGGACAGCGCAGCATGCGGCGCAAGCGATGCAATATCTCGCCTTGCACGGTCTTTACACTGGGCTGCACCTGCCAGCCGCAGTAGGCGCCGCCGTCGTAGGCGACCTGTAAATGAAAACCGATAAGCTCGGAATTCTCCATGAATACACCTCAATGAATTAAAAAACAAGAATGAAGATAATATAAACCGGCAAGCGGCGGCTGGGACTAGGGATTTTGGACACGAAGACACACTAAGTCACACCAAGTCGCACTAAGTTTTTCAAGCTTTGATTTGCCGAGCTGCTATCCTGCTCCGTCTTTTTTGGCCTTGTGTACAGTTGCATAATGACAATATTGCAATAACTTATTGTGAGGACTTTTTTATTGCTAATGAGAGAGTTTTGTTCCACCCCGCGTTTAATGAGGTGCATGATGCGTAATTTTCTTCTTTGCCTGCTACTGTTAGCGCTCTCTTTGCCTGCCTCCGCCAGCATCGAACAGCTTTTCCAGGCTGGCATCCTGCCTGGCACCCAGCAGTATTTCTACTGCGACAATGCCGCGTTGCTGGCCAATCCCCTGGTCGCCTCCATGCTGGCCGATGAAAAAAAAACCGAGGCCGAGAGCCTGCGTCAGCTGCCGCCCTTCCTGGTCGCCTTGTCCAGTATGCTCGAAAAAGGCGCGGCGGAGAATTTTCCCGCTGTCAAACGCAGTCAGCTCAGCATAGACTGGGCCGGTCCGCTGGCAGACCCCACCATGGCGCAAAAAAACCTGAAGTACCTGCTGGTGCTCGAGTTGGAGCGCCCACTGCCGGCAGAAGAGCTAGGTGCCTTCCTGGGAAGAGAGTCGGAGGCCAATAAGCTGGGGCTGGAGTGTGTCTTCGATACGGAACTGGATTATTTGCGCATCAGCGACAGCAAGAATACAAACAACCCCGAGCTTGGCATCGCCTTCTTTGAAGACTCGAAGCTGCTAATGCTGGCCCAGCCCAGCTTGCTGCAAAACGTCATTGCCCGCGTGCAGGGCCGGCTGCCCGCCGCCGCTCTGCCCGAGAAGCTGCTCCAGGCCAAAGCCAAGATATCTGCCGACAAGCAGTTCTATATGCTCCTGCTGCCGGACGACAACTTCCTGGCCGCCATACATGAACACGCTCCAGATGTGCCGGCTGCACAAGTGATGGAGGAAATGGGCCTGATGTGCTTCTCGCTGCAGGCAGAGGAAAAACTTAACCTGCAGCTAAGCATGGAATTCAGCAATGAAAATAATGCCGCCGTAGGCAAGTCCATGATCCTGGACGGGTTTATCATGGGCATGACACGCATGTACCTTATGCAGCAGCTCGGCGCACAGCTGCCCATGCTGCAGACAATGGAAAGCTCGCTGCAAGGCAAACAAGCCATGTTTAGCTGCGCGCTGGAACCCGAAGACCTCAAACAAATCGGCCCGCTCTTTCAGCAAATCGGTAAAAACATGGCTGAAAGACTCGGGCGCTAAGACAGACCGCGTCCAAAAAGGTCATAAGGCCGGCAGGCCGTTTGTGGTGCCCCTACAGGGCACCGGATTCAGGGGGGCTTTTACCCAGGGTGGCGCTCGGCTCCTACGGAGCCTCGCTTACCCTGGGCTATCTTAGGTTGCCCCTTCGGGGCACCTAATGGACAGATTCTTAAGAAAAAATTGAAATTTTAGCCAAAAAATTGCGTTTTTAGACAATTTCATCAAGTTTTTCTGCTTTGTCCGGCTCCCTTTTCCCAACAAACCAAAACGGGCAAGAGGCTTATGCGGCGCCGCATAAGACCTTAGTGTGTCTTCGTGCCCCTTTGTGTCCCTTCGTGTCCTCCCCCCTTCGTGTACCTTTAGTATTAAATAACCCCCTTTGGTATTAATGAAAAAGAAGAATATCCTGGAGGCTATCCGGGAACAGCTATTGATCTTTGACGGAGCCATGGGCACGGAACTCTACCAGCGCCATGTCTTCACTAACCGCAGTTATGACGAACTCTGTCTCTCGGACCCTGAACTGGTGATCGAGGTTCACCAGGACTACCTGCGCGCCGGTGCCGATGTGCTTACCAGCAATAGCTACGGAGCCAACCGCAGCGTGCTGCAAAAATTCGGTCTCGCGGACCAGGTCGCGGCCATTAATCACAAGGCGGTGGAGCTGATGCGCCTCAGCCTGGAGCGCCTGGCGCCGCAGCGCCAGGTCTACCTGGCCGGCTCCATAGGCCCCCTCGAGCCGGGACTGCGGCAAAAAATGCCCCGCCAGGAGGCAGTGCAGGCTTTTGTCGAACAGGCCGAGGCCCTTAGCGAGGCCGGCGTTGACTTTATTATCTTCGAGACCATGCCCGACCGGGAGGCCGCCCTGCAAGCCAGCCTGGCCATGAGCAGCCTTGAAAACCCCCCGCCATTCGTCCTCTCACATGCCATACCGGACGGGGAGGATCTGGCTGAGATCCTGGCGCATCGCCTGCAGCCCTTGCAGGCGGGGCTTCCCGCCCCCTTTGCCCTGGGCTTGAACTGCGGCCTGGGGCCGGCACGCATGCTCGAAGCGCTCACTGCCGCCAGAACCCTGACTGAGCTGCCTATCATCGTGCAGCCTAATGCCGGCACCCCGCACAAGGTGGAAAACCGGCAGCTTTATCTCTGCTCGCCGGAGTATCTTAGCACCTACGCGCAGCGTTATGTCAACCTGGGCGCCCGGGGCGTGGGCGGCTGCTGCGGCACAAATCCGGAGCATATCGCCGAATTGGCCCGCAGCCTGAAAAGACTGAGTCAAAGCTATAGCAGCATTAGTGTAAGCGAGGCGCAAAAACCAAAGGCCGCCGCCGCCCAAGAAACAGCATTGGCGGAAAAATCGCGGCTGGGACAAAAGCTGGCGCGCGGGGAATGGATCAAGTCGGTAGAGATCACTCCGCCTCGAGGCTGGGATACCGCGCAAATCATCAGCAAGGCCAGGCTTTGTCAGCAACAGGGCGTCGACGCCATTAATGTGCCGGACGGGCCGCGCGCCGCCCCGCGCCTCTCAGCTTTGATCACCGCCTTGAAAATCGAGCAAGAGGCGGGCATAGAAGCAGTGTTGCACGTTTGCAGCCGCGACCGCAACTATCTGGCTTTGCAGGCTGATCTGCTAGGCTCTGCCGCCGTCGGTCTGCGCAACTTCCTGTTTATTACCGGTGACCCGCCCAAACTGGGTGGCTACGGCTATGCCAGCGGCGTATTTGACACCGATTCCATAGGCCTGGTAAGCCTGCAAAAACATCTGAATCAAGGCATTGACCTGGGGGGACAGCAGATACAGCCGCCTAGCGCCGCAGTCATAGGCGTGGGAGCCGACCCCAATGCCATCGATTTTAATCGGGAAATCACCCGCCTGCAAGCAAAAATTGAGGCCGGCGCCGAGTTTATTATTACGCAGCCGGTCTTTGATGTGGAGGCACTGCATAAATTTATGCGGGTGATCGCCGAATGGAAGATACCGGTGATTGCCGGCATCTGGCCCCTGGCCAGCCTGCGCAATGCCCTGTTTATGAAAAATGAGGTGCCTGGCGTGTTGGTGCCGGACAGCATCGTGAGGCGCATCGAAAAGGCGCAGACCCGCGAAGAGCAGCTGGCCTGCGGCATACAAATCGCCAGAGAAGCGCTCGCAGAGCTGCGCGGCATGGTCGCCGGCGTGCAGGTGAGCGCGCCGCTGGGCAACGTGAACGCAGCCCTAGAAGTGCTCGCTTAGTGCCCCTTCGTGTCCAATTTCCCCTTCTTGGCTCTTAGTGGTCTGGGAGTGCATAATGAGCAGGCAGAGCGTCAGGCAGGCATAATACGCCAGGCTTTGACTGCGGCTAAAGGGCACTGCCCGCAGCGTCAGTACCGAGTTGGCGCCGGCCTCGGCTAAAAACAGCAGGCTTTTCAACAGTGTTTGCATTACAAAGCCGCTCAAGGCCGCGCCGCCGGGCAGCAGGTCTAGTAGCAATTTGAGTGGACAGAAGGCCAGCACTAAAAAGACGTTGCCGCCCAAAGGAATATTAATCACGGGCGACAGCAGGCAGAGTATGCCGTTGAGCTTCAGGGTGATGCCGGCGCTGGCCAGCCAGGCTACAAATGAACTGCAGATGGCGGCGGCCAAACCGGCGGCCTTACGCTCAAGGCTGATTCTGCCCTGAAGTTGCCGCGGTATCCAGCGCTGTTTTTCCAGCAGTATCATCTTGGCCTGCTGTATGGGCTGCCAGCTCAGAATTAGCACCGCGACAATCAGATAAGAATATATAAAACCGCTGTGCATGATATACAGGGGATTGCCCGCCAGGGTGATCAGGCCGCTCAGCCCTAGCGCATTCAAGGCATTGGGCACGCGAAACCTGGCACAGCTGTAAATAAAGAACAGGCTCATATTGAAGGCACGCAGCGCGGAGGTCGAGCAGCCGGTCAAAAGCAGGTATGCCCATAAAAACAGAGGCAGACAGCACCAGCGGGTTTTTAGCTTGCAGCGGCAAAACCGCAAGAGGCATTCCAGCAGCAGAATTATCATGCCTACATGCAAACCTGAAATGGAAAATATATGTATGGTGCCGGAGCGGATAAAGTCCTGCTTGATGGCGGGGCTGAGCAGCTCATACATGCCTAGCGACAAGGCCAGCAAGGCGCGCAATGACTCCGGCTCATTCAGCCCCGCAGCCATGCGCAGAGCCAAAAAGCCGCGCAGCCGCTGTATGCCGCGCCGGCAGGCGAGCAGGGCGCCGGCCTCGATGCGCACAGAGTCGCGCACTTTGCTGACCAGCAGTATGCGCCTGTAGCCTTGAATCAGCAGATGTCTGCCATAATACGCCGCCGCCTCATTTTCGCCAGGCGGCAAAAGCAGACAGCCTTCAAGCACAAGCTGGTCGCCGAGCCTGAAATCCTCCAGCAAAGACATTTTGTCGCCGGCCCCCCTCAATATCAGGCGGCCCCTGGCTTTCTGCCAGCCCGGGTGCAGATGCGTCTGCATGGCCAGTATTTCTGCGCGTCCGCTGCCGCCCCCGCTTTTGAGTCTTGCCAATGCGGGGGGCACGGCGCTTTGTTCGCTGATGCGCACTTGCAGCCTGACCCAGCACTCCTCGCGAGGCAGTTGCCGCAGATAGCTCTGGCGCGGACTGCTCGCATAGTAGACGCACCATAAGTATGCCGCGGCAAACAGCAGTACGCTGCCACAGCTGCCCAGCAGCTTCGCTCCAGATAAACGAGCCGCCCAGAGCATAAGCAACACCAGGCTTAAGCAGCAGCAAATACCCACTGGCATGGCGGCGGCAAAACAGCCCGCCGCAAAACAACAAAAACCAACGAAGCCAGGAGTGCAAACACGAAAATTGTACAGAGAGGCCCGCAGCATGGCAAGGATACCCGATTATGGAAAATCTAGACCCATGACAATAAAAGACCTGGCCTCGCAAATGTCAAACTGCTTTCCTAAAGACGCCTAATAAGAAGACGCCTTAGTGTGTCTTGGTGTGCCTTCGTGCCCCTTCGTGTGTCTTAGTGTCCAAAAAGGCAACCCCTGGTTTCTTTCTAATTTTCATCAGCAATGGACTTTTGCCAGTTTTGGCATAAATTAGACTCATTACCGTAGTTGTCTTCCATTTTCAAGGAGCTGTTATTTATGGTGACCGCTTTTGTTTTGATCAGCATTATTGATCGTCAGGTTCACGAGACCGTAAAGGTGTTGCAGCGCAACCCCGGCATTAGCGAGCTGCATATAGTCGCCGGTGAATATGACCTGGTTGCAGTTGTGCGCGTGTCGCGCAACGAGGACCTGGCCGACATCATCACCAAAAGCATCGTTCATGCCCCCGGCGTGGAAAGAACCAAGACACTGTTTTCACTGGAAAGCTTCTCGGTCTTCGACTTGGACGAGATTTTCAGCCAAAGGCCATGAATGACAAATAAAGCTGACAGTATTTTGCCAGTGCCGGAGAGAGGGCGCTGCGGCTGCGTGGCATTGCTGGGTCGCCCCAATACCGGTAAGTCCACTTTGCTGAACAATGTCCTGGGCTGTCATCTGGCGGCAGTCTCCGACAAGCCGCAGACCACGCGCCGACGCCTGCTCGGAGTATATAACGACGCGGAGGCACAAATCGTCTTCCTGGACTCGCCCGGTGTGCATCAACCAAAAATACCCTTGAATGAAGCCATGCTCAAAAGCGTGGAGCAGGCATTGCAGGAGGCCGACCTGCTGCTCTGCCTGATAGACCCTGCCCGAGCGCCAGGCGAGGAAGACCGGCTCTGCGCTGAAATGCTGCGCCGCGCCAACAAGCCAAGCTTGCTGCTGCTCAATAAAAAAGACCTGTGCAGCGCCAAAGAACAAGAAATCAGCCTGGAGTTCTATCGGGCCTTCCTGCCTGGCGCCCCCAGCATGCTTATGCAGGCCAACTGCAAGCAAAGCTGTGAGGAACTGCTAGCAAAACTTAAGCTGATGCTGCCGGAGGATATATTCCTCTTCGACCGGGAAAACCTGAGCGACGCCAGCGAGCGCGATATTGCCGCTGAGCTATTGCGCGAGGCCCTGCTCGAAGTCTTGCAGCAGGAAATCCCGCATAGCATGGCGGTAGTGGTGCAAAGCTGGAAAGAAACGGAAAAAGAAGTACTGATCCATGCTGACCTCATCCTCGAAAGAGAGGCCCACAAGGCCATTGTTATCGGACGGCAGGGAAGCATGATCAAAAAAATCCGCTCTGCTGCCGCGGGCAAGATAAGCGCTTTCCTGCAGCGCCGCGTCAAGCTCTCCCTTTTTCTAAAGGTGCTGCCCAACTGGCGCAAACAAAAACGGCTGCTGCAAGAACTTAACCTCTGGGACTAGGCCTGCCCCCGCTCCCCCTTTCGTGTGCCTTCGTGTCTCTTCGTGTCTCTTCGTGTCCTCCCCCTTCGTGTGCCTTTGAGCCCGGTCTTGGCTTTCAGTTGAGCAGATTCACCCTGCAACCATGAACACGACATTATCCAGCGGAAGCCTGCGCCATTGCCTGCGTTGGGCGGCACCCTGGCTGCGGCGTTTAGACCAGGTGCTTAGCCCGGATGTATGCCTGCTCTGCCGCCAGGAACCGGCGACGACAGAAATGCTCTGCCCGGCCTGTCAGGAGAGCCTGCCGGCCTTTGGAGAACTGCGCTGCGCGCTCTGCGGCGGCGAGCGTCCCGCCTTGCTCGAAGTCTGCCGAGCTTGTGTGGAGGCCGGCGGCTTCCTTTGGTTCAGAGGCGTCAGCGCCTTTCCTTTTCGGGACAGTATCAGAGAAGCCATACACCGCTACAAGTATAAGGGGCATACGTATCTGGCCAGGTTTTTTGCCCGGCATATGCTGCAGGCCTGGCAAAGCCATGGCGCCCCGGCACGCCCGGAACTGCTAGTGCCAGTGCCATTACATTGGCGCAGAGAAATGCAGAGGGGATACAATCAGGCTACACTCATCGCCGAGTTCTTGAGCCGGGAAATGAAAATACCCTGCCTGGAGGCGCTGACGCGTAAACGCAAAACCGCGCAGCAGGCCGGACTCTCCAGAGAAGAACGGATGCGCAACCTGAAAAACGCATTCGCCCTGAAAAACAATATCTCGGTGAAGGGACGCTCAATCCTGCTGCTTGACGACGTGCTTACCACTGGCAATACCTTGCAGGAGGCCAGTCGCGTGCTCTTGCAGGCCGGCGCCGCCGAGCTTAGCGTGATATGCATAGCCCGGGATTAGTGTCCCTTTGTGTCTCTTCGTGTCCAAAAACAGAGTCGGGATTATATTATAGTCTCGTTTTTACTTATCTAGGAGGCGGCTTATCATGGCAAGCCCAAATAACAATACCAGCGGCAGCCCGCCGGCTAAGAGCGATATCCCCGCCGGTCTCTGGCTGAACTGCAAATCATGCTCCGAACTGCTCTATCAAAGCTCGCTGGAGGAAAACTTGCAGGTCTGCCCCAGCTGCGGCTTCCACTTCCCGCTGACCGCAGCTCAGCGCATCAAGATGCTGGTGGACCCGGACAGCTTTCAGGAGATCGACGCCGGCCTGCATTCCTGCGACCCGCTGAATTTCTCCGGCGATGGCTCTTATGCCGAAAAACTGCTCAGCTCAAGACAGAAAACCAGTCTGTCTGAAGCCGTACTCTGCGGCAGAGCCAGCCTCAACCGCATCCCATACGCTTTGGCGGTAATGGACTTTCGTTTTATGGGTGCCAGCATGGGTTCGGCGGTGGGCGAAAAAATCACCCGTATGCTCGAGCTGGCCTTGCAGTGCCGCCTGCCAGCCCTGATTGTTACTGCCAGCGGCGGCGCACGCATGCAGGAAGGCATACTAAGCCTGATGCAGATGGCCAAGACCTCGGCGGCCGTTATGCGCCATGATGAGGCCGGACTGCCACTGATCGTCATCTTGACCAATCCCACCACCGGCGGAGTCACCGCCAGCTTCGCATCCCTGGGCGATATTATCCTGGCCGAGCCTAAGGCGCTGATCGGTTTTGCCGGCCCGCGCGTCATCAAGCAGACCACACAGGCCGACCTGCCCAAGGGCTTTCAGAGCGCCGAGTTCCTGCTCGAACATGGCTTTATCGACCGTATCGTGAAACGCAAAAAAATGCGCCATGAGCTGGGACTGCTCCTGCGCTATCTGGGAGGCGAACGTGCCGTATAAGCCGGAACTGCGACAACTACAGCCGCCGGCACCGAGAATTAATGCGCCTAATTGGCGCGACGGCCTGCTGCTGCGCAGCACTAATTGGCTGGGCGACCTGCTGATGACATTGCCGGCGGCCTATCAGCTGAAGCGCAGCATCCCTGAAGCCTGCGGACTCTTTGTGCTCACTCCCGCCGCCCTGGCGGACATCTGGCTGGCCTGCCCCTGGGTGGACGTAGTCATCCCCATGCAGGGCAAACGCATCAGCAAGACTGAAATACAGCGTGCGCGTTCCCTCAACCCGGGCATGGCGCTGGTCTTGCCTAATTCTTTCGGAGCCGCCCTGGATATATATCGTTGCGCTGTGCCCCTGCGCATAGGACGCCGCGGCAGAGGGCGTTCGCTATTGCTTAACCATCGCCTGCCTGAATGGAAACGCGGAGAAAATACCGGCAAATTCCATCAGCTTTCATACTATCTGCATTTGGTCTCTAGCCTGGGCGATGTACGGCTAGAGACAAATTGCCCGCCTCTGCGGCAGAACCCCGAACTGGCCGCACAGTACTGCATCAATAAAAATGGGCGTTGGCTAGCTCTGGCGCCTGGAGCCGCCTACGGACCGGCCAAGCAATGGCCGCCACAGTATTACAGCGAGATTGCCCGACGCTGGCAGGAGCAGGGCGGCAAGCTGGTTCTGCTTGGCACCAAGAAAGAGCTTGCCGCCGGTGCGGAAATAGCTGCGGCCTGTCCCAAGACCCTGAATCTGATCGGCAAAACTGATATGGCTACGCTGATGTCTATTTTAGCCAATGTGCAAGCAATTGTGGCCAACGACAGCGGCGTTATGCATTTGGGTGCAGCCCTGGGCGCGCGCGGCATCGCCATCTTCGGCTCCACCGATCCCATAGCTACCGGGCCTATAGGCGGCAAATGGAAACTTGAGGTCTCTCAGGCGCAGTGTCGTCCTTGTTTCAAGCGTTTCTGCCCGCTGCCCGAAGCGCAAAAATATCACTGCCTGCATCAAATCACGCCACAGCAGGTATATGACAGCCTATGCAGCATCGTAAAGCCGGACTAGGTATACGAAGTGAGGACACTAAGCCACACTAAGTCGTCTTCGTCTAAAGGGGGCATTACGGCTAAAAACTTGCGTTTTTCAGACGATTTCATCAAGTTTTCAGTTTTTTGGGGACGAAATCAT
>JAAZIY010000091.1 GCA_012800625.1 Lentisphaerota bacterium | reverse complement strand
TTCGTCCGATTCGTCCGATTCGCCTGATACGTCCGATTCGTCCGATTCGTCCGATGCACTTTTTGGAACGGGAACGGGGAGCATCCTAAAGATGCAGGTTTGTCCCAGGAGCCTCACAACCTTAACAGTATAAATTCATAGGAGTGGCGATGAAGATAGGCTTGATCCGAGAAACCAAAACACCGGAAGACAATCGTGTGGCTCTGACACCGGAGCAGCTGCTTGAACTGCAAGAAAAATTTCCGGCCTTTGAATTTCAAGTGCAAAGCAGCAAGATAAGAAGCTTTAGCGACCAGGACTATGCCAGGCTGGGCTTTCCGGTGCTCGACAGCCTGCAGGACTGCCAAGTGCTGTTTGGCATTAAAGAGCCAAGCATAGACAGCCTGCTAGCAAACAAACATTATTTTTTCTTTGGCCACCTGGCCAAGTTTCAAGAACACAACCGTGCCCTCTTGCAAGCACTACTGCGCCTGGGCATTACCTTTAGCGATTATGAGTACCTGGTAGACTCGCAGGGGCAGCGGCTTAGCTCCTTCAGCTGGTGGGCCGGCTTTGTGGGGGCTTATAACAGCTTGCGCGCTTATGGCTTGAGACAGGGAGCCTTTAGCCTGCCAGCTCCGGATGCCAGCTTCACGGCGGCTAAAATCTACCGGCTCTGCGATCAAATTGCCCGGTTTCCCCTGAAGATCCTTATCACAGGCAGTGGGCAAGCCTCAGCAGGGGCACAGCATTTGCTGTCCACTCTTGGCTTTGAGCTAGTCAATGCGCAACAGTTTCTAGAGGCTAAGCCGGCGGAGCGCGGCATATATACCTTCCTGACGGTGGAAGAGATGCTGCAGCACAAGGCGGGGGCCAGCTTTTCACTGGCCGACCTGGCCGCAAATCCCGCTGACTACCAAAGCAGCTTCTTCCCTTGGGCCTTGGCGGCCGATGTCCTGCTGGTCTGCCATTTCTGGAACCCTGACACTGCCATACACTTGAGCCGAGAGCAGCTGCGTCATGAAAAGTTGAAATTGCAAGTGATTGGCGACATCACCTGCGATATACCTGGCAGCATAGAGTCTAGCTTGCGAGCCACTACTCACAACGAGCCGTTTTACGACTATAATCCGCATAGCGGCAAGGAAGAGCCTGCCTTTAGTGACCAGAATAATATTAGCTGCATGGTGGTCGACTCGTTGCCTAACGCCCTGCCGCAGGAGTCAAGCCGCAGCTTTGGTAAAACATTAAGCGAGATACTACTGCCGCGGCTGTTAGAGGATAATTATTTGCAAAATCCGCTTATTGCCGGCGCAACCATAGTCAAGGATGGACTGCTAAGCGAAAAGTTCTCTTATCTGCAAGACTTCGCCGAGGGAAAAAGTCCAGAACGCTAAGGTCCTAAGGGCATACGGGGCTTTAAGCTACAGAACCGACATTTGTCGGCGATAATTTTTTAGTCGCAGTCTACTTGAATTTGCTGCCCAGGCCGTATTTTTGTCCGGCTTTCTGGTATTCCTGCCAGGCCTGCGGCAGCAGCTGTTGCAGATTGCTCACCCGTTCGGCTCCTGGCGGGTGGGTTGAGAGCCATTTATCTATCATGCCCGGCATTTTTCCTGCCGAGAATTTTTGCCAGAAGGCGACTGCTGCATTTGGGTCATATCCTGCTTTGGCCATCAAAATCAGCCCTATGCTATCCGCCTCAAATTCATGCTTACGGCTAAATGGGAGCATGACTCCCACTTCGGTGCCTGCTCCATATAGTGTTTCCCAGGCTCCTCCGGCTCCTGCGCTGCGCAATCCTAGCAGCCCCAGCTGTTGCATCTGCGCCCAGCTCATGCGTTCGCCGCCATGTCTGGCCAGGGCATGTGCGACTTCATGAGCGACCACGGTGGCTAACTCAGCCTCGTTGGCCATAAAGGGCAAGATGCCGCTATACACTGCCACCTTGCCGCCAGGCAGGCAGAAGGCATTGGCCTCTTCGCTTTCCAACAGAACAAATTCCCAG
>JAAZIY010000090.1 GCA_012800625.1 Lentisphaerota bacterium | reverse complement strand
CGGAGTAATCGGTTCATGAGAAAAAAAATCCTGTTGTTTTTACTTCTGTGTTGCAGCGTCACACAACTATTGGCTTGGGAGCTGGTCAAAGACGGCCTTGCACAGGCTGATATAGTCATTCCCCAAAACCCTAGGTCAGTGGAAAAGTACGCGGCTGAAGAGCTGGCCTACATCATAGAGAAAGCCTCTGGCTGCAGACTGGCCATAGTCGATTCCCGTCAAGCAAACAAGGATAGAAAAAAAATATTGCTGGGGAGAGCCGCCAAGCTCGAGCTTGCTGACTTGCCTCTCTGCGGCTTTCGCATCCTTAGCAGCGCTGACAGTCTGGCCTTGGCAGGAAGAGACGGTGCCGGGGAGGTGGAAAAACTGCGCACTGCTGCCGGCACCCTGTTTGCCGTCTATGAATGGGCCGAAAGAGAGCTAGGCGTGCGCTGGCTCTGGCCTGACGAGCTTGGCGAGCTTATACCGACAAAAGAAACCATAGAATCCGGCAGCTACGATCTTAGCTGGGAGCCGCCTCTGCAATTTGCCTATGTGAGGCGCTATGATTGGCGTTGGAACCGCCGTATGCTTAGGGCGGACACCTCCAAGTATATTCGCTTTGCAGGCTGTCCCAGCCAGGGGCATGCCTTTATCAATTGGTACAAGGTTTATGGTCCGCAGCACCCTGAATACTTTGAAATGGACTCGCAGGGGCGCAGGCTTAATGACCGCTATGCATCTATGTGCGTTTCAAATCCTGCCTTCCATCAGCAAATAATTGACAACTGGCGCGACTCCGGTTATACCAAACTGGCGGTTAACGCCAAGGAAAACGATGCCTATGGCCGCTGTCAATGTGACCAGTGCAAGGCTTGGGACGGGGGCGACTGGCGCTGGCCCAGCATGCTGTATGCTAGTCAACGCAACGTTGGCGAGCGCTACGCCAAGTTTTACAAGCGCCTCTGGGAAATGGCTGCTGAGATTAATCCGGAGGTGCAGGTGGGCGCCTACGCCTACATGAACTATGTTTACGCCCCCAGAAACACCAAGCTGAACAAAAATATCGTGGTCGGCTTTGTCGATGACTTGCCTTTCCCGCGCACGGAAAAATATCAGCAGCTGGTGGAAGACGAGATCAAGGCCTGGGGCGACTCCGGCGCATCCCTGTATATGCGCCCCAACTTTATGCTTAGCAGCTATGCCATGCCTGAGCTCTTTTACCATCAATACGCACAGCAGTTCAAGCTGGCTTACAACAACGGCATGCTGGGATTGGATATAGACGGGCCGAACCTCTCCTGGGCCACGCTGGGGCCCAACCTCTATGTCATGAACCGCCTGGTGGTGGACCCGCAAAGACCGGTGTCTGAACTCTTGCAGGAGTACTGTTCAGGCTTTGGCGCCGGAGCAGAGGCCATGCGCAGGTATTTTGACTATTGGGAGAAGTATTGCATGGACAACGCCGAGCACTTCAACCAAGTGCATGAGACCAAGAGCGAGCGCAAATGGTTTATTTTCGGAAATTTCTATACAGGGATCGCGCATCTGCTCTTCCCTGACAAGGTCTTTGAGCCGGCCCTGAAATTTCTCGAAGAGGCTGAGCTTAAAGCGAAAGGCGAGCCTGACGCAGCTCAGAGAGTAGCCTTTATACGCCAAGGTTACGAGCACGCCAGGCTATGCGCACAAAGCTCGGCGATCTTCGCCAATCAGAATAATGACAACCTGGTACGGCAGAGAACATTGCAGGTGGTAAAGGACTTCAGGGAGCAAATCCCGGCTCTGGCGGCGGACCTGAAAAGGTTCACGCGTGGAGGAGTACTGGAGGCACATGCCTGGAAATTGCTGGACATGAGCCTGGAGAACTCCACCGCATTGCCTGAAACCTGGAAACTCAAGATTGCCGGCTCCACAGAGGGCAGAGAACTAGGTTACTTTCAGGCCGACTTTAATGACACAGACTGGAAGCCCATTTCCACTTGGAGCTTTCTCGAAGACCAGGATGTGTTGGAATACAACTTCGCCTGGTACCGCACCAAGGTTGAGCTGCCAGAGACCCAGGCAGGGCAAAAAGTCATCCTGCGCCTTGGTGCCGTAGATGAGTCGGGCTGGTTCTGGGTCAACGGCAAGGAGGCCGGCAGCCTAGTTTACGACAGCAAGGTGAATCCCAACAGCTGGAAAGAGCCGCAGGAATATGATGTAACAGAATTGGTGAAGTTTGGGCAGGACAATCAAATCACCGCTCTGGTGGAAAACAAAAGCGGCAAAGGCGGCCTTTGGAGGCCTTCATTTATACGCTACGAAAGAATTGGAAGCGGAAATGTGATGGCGGTTGACTTTCCTGCCCCTAGGGCATATGCCAGCAAAGAAATTGAAAACGGCGAAATGGCTCTGAAAATCATTGGCAGACCGGACTTGGGCAAGGAAAACTCCTGGCTTAAAAGCATTGTCGCATTGCCAGTGGAAGAGCCTGGAGGCAAAACCTTCAGGCTGAAGGGCGATATAGTCGCTGAAAACCTGGGCAAAGGCGAGTTCTGGCTGGTCCTAAGACATGTGAGCGCGGCAGGGAAAACACTGACTTACAGTGGAATCATTATTAAGGAAGACTGTGACTGGAACCAGTTTCAAAGTGACCTTAAAATTCGCCGCGAGGCTAAGTCAATCGCGGTTTTTGCTGTGGGTGTGAATATGCCGGAAGGCTCAAACGCCAGGGTGAAAAATGTCACGGTTGAAGAAATGCGCTGAATCGGGCGTCAAAACGTTTCAATAAAGGGAGTTTGCGAGATGAAAAAAATATGGGGCTTGGCTCTGGGACTTACGCTTAGCCTGGGACTTGTTTCGACAATTATGGCGCAAACCGTCAAGGTCAGCGACTTCAAACCGCATAAGGATGACGCCACTGCGGCCATGCAAAGTGCCATTGACTCAGGCGCAAAAACGGTCATAGTTGACGATCCCGGCTTTGAATATCTGGTGGAGACCATCAATTTGCGCAGCAATCTGGAACTGGTCTTTGCCGACAAGGTAGTGGTGCGTGCCAAACCAGGAGCCTTTTTGGGCAAGGGCGACTTTCTTTTCAGCATCCGAAACGTCAAAAACCTCATTATGCGCGGAGAGGGCAAGGCTGTCCTGAAGATGAACAAGAAGGACTACCAAGATGAAAGCCGCTATGAACACTCCGAGTGGAGACATGCCATCGCCTTGTATGGCTCCGATGATATAGTGATTAAAGACTTGAGCATTTTGTCCAGCGGCGGCGACGGCGTCTATCTGGGCAGCAGAGGCTGTAAAAATGTTCTTCTGGAGAACTTGTTCATAGCTGATCATCACCGTCAGGGTATCAGTGTGATCAGCGCAGAGAACCTGCTGATAAAAAACTGCACTTTGACGGGCACAGCGGGCACACCACCACAGGCCGGCATAGATTTCGAGCCAAACCACAGCAAAGACTACCTGATCAATTGTGTGGTTGAGAACTGTGACATTTATGAAAATGACGCCAACGGCATCTTGATTGGTATCTGTGCCTTGGAAAAACCCATTTCTATAGTTTTTCGCGATTGTCGAGTTTACAACAACAGCGGTGCGCTGGCCTGCTCTGCGGCTGGAAACGCGGAGGAGAAGCCTTTGCAGGGCAGTATCAGCTTTGAGGCTTGCAGTTTCTCCTCGCCGCCAGGCCGGCGCTCCCTGGCGCTTTATCAGCAACGAGTTGGCGGAGTTAGGCTGAGCTTTCGCGACTGCGTGGTTGACAACCTCAATAATAAAGCCGCCCCGATTGTTTTAGCCTCCAGCCAGATGGATGATTTTGACGGAGTGGATTTCGGAAATCTGCTCATCAAGCAGGCTTTGACACAGCCAGTTTTCGAGGTTATGCCCATGGGAATGGCTGGTATCTTGCCCTTTGCTGGTAGCATCACTTTGCAAGACGGTTCGGGGCAGCAAAGGCAGGTTGACTTTAAGCCTCTCTACGCCCAGCACCGTAGCAACCCGGAATTCCGTTCCTTCAAAAGCCTGCCCTTGAAAACCCGCGGCTTGCTCCCCATCAGTAATGAGGCCGAGTTTGGAAACACAGTTCAGACCCGCGGCGGGGTGGAATTGATACAATATGCCAAGGCAGGTGAAACCGTCAATATCAACTTCAAAGTGGCTTGGAAATCTAGAGGCAGCATCAATATGCCTGTGATTATTCGCGACTCCAATGGCACCGAACACAGTCACTTTACCATCACTGAACCAGACTACACCTATACATTCAAACCCAAAGGCAGCGGTGTTTATACCTTTAGCTATAAAACTGGCGGACATGCCGTCGTCGTCAATTCATCCGCTGCCGGCTGGGGCTTTTCCGCCAGCACTGGACTGCCCCTGTTTAGAAGCGCTAGTGAGCTATATTTTCTGGTGCCTGCCGAATTGAGAGAAGTTGCTATTAGAGTAGGAGCCTCCATGGGGGAGCCAGTAGCGGTACAACTTATTGATGAGAAAGGAAAAGTCGTAGACAACAAGCCGCAATTCACCGGAGTGCAATTCCTGAAAGCCAGCAGAGAAGCAAGCGCGAAAGATGAAATCTGGCAGATCAGATTGCACCAAGTGGTAGAAGACCATAATGTCAGGCTCGGTGCACCCTTGAAACCCATAGTCTATACTAGCCCCAAACATGTTTTGCGCGAAGATAAATAGACTTTGAACCACTAAAATATACTAAGAGCCACAAATGAACACTTAAAGAATCAACGCCGTGTTTTCTGGATGCCAAGATATCCCAGGACACATTATGAAAATCGACCATCATGTACACAGCGACACGGACGATCCGCAGGCGGTAAGGCAGTTTGTCGCCACTTTGGAGGAAAGCGGCACCATCGCCTGCATCAGCGGGGGGGACTGGAGCCGGAAGGGAAAATATCCCGGCAATGCCGCCAGCCTGCGCATCGCCAGGCAATATCCCGACTGGATTGTGCCTTTCGCCTGGATAGACCTGGGCCGCGAGGCCGGCGAGGCCGGCCTGGTCGAGCGCCTGGCCGAGCAGGGCTTCCGCGGCTTTAAGTTTATCGTGCCCTGGTATGAGTACGACCATGACTTCTATATGCCCATCTACGAGAAAATCGAGGAACTGGGTCTGCCGACCCTGTTTCACACCGGGCTTTACCGCTGCGGCCCGAACCAGGCCAAGCCCGACTTCAGGCGTCCGCTGCTGCGCAACATGCATCCTTTGACTCTGGACCGCGTGGCCCGGGCTTTTCCCCGCCTCCCGGTCATCATGGCGCATATGGGTACCAGTATCTTCAGACAGGAAGGCGCCGAGATGACCAGGACCACCGCCAATATCTTTGCCGACCTGGGCGGCAACGGCAACTGGGGCAGTGTAAGCGCCGAACAACTGCAGGAGCTGCTCGTCTTCAAGTACTGCTATGGCAGCATAGACAGTCGCGACAAGCTCATGCTCGGCTCCGATGCCTATATTAGCCGACCGGACATCATCGTCGAGGCGCAGAAATACTATAGTATGCTCATTCCCGAACAGTTCCAGTCGGCGGTGTTCGGCGGCAACATCGCCCCGTATCTGGGCATCAAATTATAAGCGCCGTCCTCTGGGAGAGTATCTATGTGTACCATGGCCGCATATGTCGGCGAACAGAAGGCTGCGCCGCTTTTGCTGCGCATGCTGGAGGCTCAGGAGGGTTTTGACAGCGGCCACTATTCCGGCATCGCCACCATGCATGAGGGTAAAATATACCTGGCCAAGGTTTGTGGCGACTGCCAAAGGCTGCGCCGCCATACCGAGGCCGAAAACCTGCCGGGCAACGTCGGCATCGCGCATAGCCGCACGCCGGGAATTGCCCTGGACAGCTGGTCGCAGCCCTTCCTGGCCGCAGATCAAAAAGTGGTCTACTGCGCCAATG
>JAAZIY010000089.1 GCA_012800625.1 Lentisphaerota bacterium | reverse complement strand
CGCACTATGCCTTTGACCTGCCGCAGGGCGAGGGCAAGATACGCCTCGAGCCGGAAGTAAAAGCCGGACTGGACCCTGAGGGCCGAGCGCTATTCCGCAGCTACCAGGGCAAAAACATAGCTTATTTCGTGTGACTTTGTGTCCTATAAAAATTTCACACAAACCGGCTGCTGCTCAAGGCTCAGTATATGTGCCGGCTCGACAGCCAGCCTGCCCGCTTCATAGCGATGCAGCAGCAGCGTATCAGTCCATTGATGCGCCACCAGGAGAAACTCGCCGCCCGGCACAAAGGCAAAGTCACGCGGGCCGCGCCCCAGGCTAGGATAATGCCCATGCGGGCTAAGCAGCCCGCTCTCTGCCTCAACACTATAAAAGACTATGCTGTCATGCCCGCGATTCGAGCAGGCCAGATAGCGCCCGTCCTCGGAAAGCTTAATGGCCGCCGCCGTATTCTCGCCGCGCCAGCCACAGGGCAGCATGCTCAGGGTCTGCATTCTAAGCGGCCTCTCGGGTTGCTCGATATTCCATACCGAGACACTGCAATGCAGCTCATTGACCAGGTATGCCCGGCTGCCGCTCTGATTGAAGACTATATGCCTGGGTCCTGCCCCGGGAGCCTCGCGCAGATCCGCCTGCGGCAGCCGGCGCAGCGGTTTTTCGCCGCTGCCCAGGGCATAGGCCAGCACCGTATCCAGCCCCAGGTCCACGGCATAGATGATTTTGCTCTCCGGGTCAGGCTGCAGGCAGTGCAGATGCGCGCTGCTCTGCCGGCTGGGATGCGGGCCGCTGCCGCTATGCTGTATCTTCTGGCCGTTCTCGGCCAGGCCGCCATCCTCTCGCCGGGCATATATAATGCCGCTGCCCTCATGGTAATTGGCCGCGAAGACATAGCTTTCCTCTTTGTCGCTCATGATATAGCATGGCGGGCCTCCCAATGAAGGACGGGCATTAATAAAACGCAGCCGCCCGCCTGTTTCTATGGCGTAAGCGGCCAGCGCGCCGCTGCCGCTGTCGGCAAACTCCTCGCGACGGCAGGCCGCATAGAGGTAGCGCCGCTGAGCAGAGACATGCAGATAGCTGGGCCGCTCTATGCCCCGTTCTATATGCGCAAGACGCATGCGCCCCGCCGCCGGGTCTATTCCCACTACGGCTATGCCGTAGGAAGGCTCAGCATAGCTGCCTACAAAACAAAGTATTTCGGCCATTATTCACTGCTCCCTGCTGCTCTTAGGCGTAAACCGGCCCCAAATAGGCGCAGGCACGGTAGTCATCCCCGGCAAAACGGTCCCACATAGTGGGTCTGAATATGTCTTCAGCCGGCACATTATGCATATCCACTGGGATTCTGAGCATGGCGTTCAAAGTAAGCAAGTCCGCCCCGATCAGACCAAAGCAATTGGCGTCATGGTTGGGGCCTATCTTGGACATATAGTCGAATGAGCTCATCCCCCTGGGGCGCCAATAGGTCTCCGGCCAGGTCGCATCGGTCACTCGGCTAATATGCTCGGAGACCTCATTAGGCAGCTCGACGCTGTCTCCCTCCACAATGGAGCAGGTAAACAAGTCGCCTACCATATTGTATCTGTAGGCAGTCAAGGGGATGCCGCCTGGTGTGGTAAAGTGGCTGGAAAGCCCGTCCCCGGGGAAATAAGTCAGAGCCGCATTCATATAGATGCTGCCCGCTATGGCAAGAGAGCGCAGGCGCTCCTGTAATTGGCCGCTCTGTTGAATGGCCCGCCAGGCTTCCTGTACTGTGAGACCAGTGCCGCCGGCCAGTTTGAAGATATCTACCGCATAGTCCAATGCCGCCGCGCCGGAATTGCGCTTGTCTATCAGGCCATCAGGACAAATATGGCTGACATCCACCCCGGTGGCCTTCTTGATGGAGGCTGCCGTCCAATTCGTGCGTATGTCGGCAAAGAGCTGCGGCGCGCCGCCACTAAGCAGATGCGCCGCCAGCATGCCCAGGGCGTTTTTGCTGTCGTTTTCAGTGGCCACTATATGCGGGCTGCGAAAGCCGTTCCAGTCAAAAGAGCTGTTCAAGATAGACTCGCTAACATCGAAATTCGGCTTGTAATCGGTCCATTGCCGCTGTCCCTGCGTGCCTGCCGCGATGGCATTGGCTCCCTGGGCGTACTCGACATCCGCCCGGAAACCATGCTGGCGGGCGAATGCCTCGTCGGCTAGTTTTTCATTGCCTACCATCAGATCGCGCAGCACCAGGGTCATTTTCAAGCAGTAGTCCAGCAGCTCCTGATCGCTGTAGCCATGCACGCGGTTCGCGGCCAGATTGCTATAGTCCAGCTTGAATTGACGCATAAAAGCCTGAGCCTTGACAAACTCCTCGTGATCGTAGAAACCGC
The DNA here is from genome assembly GCA_012800625.1 of Lentisphaerota bacterium. Lineage (GTDB taxonomy): Bacteria > Verrucomicrobiota > Lentisphaeria > Oligosphaerales > Oligosphaeraceae > JAAZIY01. Next base: position 978 of record JAAZIY010000089.1, on the reverse strand, counting down.
TCTCGATGCGCCCGCTGATTACGCTCTGGTCCACCGATACGGTGCCCAGCCCGAAGTAATTCAACATCGGATTGCGTCTTACATCCGAGCCTATAATGCCCATGGACACGCCGCCCACCGAAAGGTAATTCTTGCCGCGCATCTGCGCCAGAGCCGCGGCACTGCGGGCAAAACGGAGCAGACGGGTAGCGACATAGTCGCAGAGCGGGGCCTCCTCATCCTCTAAGTCCGGCGAATAAACGCAGAATATGGGGCGTTTCTTTTCATCCATGGCAGCTGTAAAGGCCTTCAGCCAGACTGCGCCGGGGCGGTCGGTCTGATTGAGACCATAGGCGCATTGCTGCCACTCGCTGGAGCCTAGTCCCTGCACTGCGCCCATTAGTTCGTCTGAATATGACCAGCTGCGTCCCACCCAGATATTGGCGCTTACCCCTTGGCTGGCATAGTATTCTTGCGCCCGGGCCGCACTGCGCGCGCCATACACGATCTCTGGAGCCACCACCAGCTTCACCGCACTGCCATCTGCCAGAAAAACCCGGCTGCTAATCAAGTCATACACCTTTTCGACCATAGCCCAAGTGCGCTGCAAATTGTCCTCGTAGGCGCCGCGACGCCCATCGGCAACCGGAGTAATGGCGATACAGGCCTGGGCACCCAGCAGGCGCCTGTCAGAAACGGTGAAACCACGCGCCGTATTACCCAGCTTGACAAAATCCGGTCTAGTTACATCTATGCTCATCGATTGCTCCTCTTTGTGATTGCTAAAAAACCAAGCATATCTAAAAATAACCCATAATAGCAAAATAACAAGGGCACGAAGGGCACGAAGACACACGAAGACACACCAAGTGACACGAAGACAAATATACTTGGTGTAGCTTCGTGTGTCTTGGCTTTAGCCTGCGCTCTTAGCAAGCTTTAGCTTGCGTGTGTTCGTAGTACAGGCTTTAGCCTGCGCTCTTAGCAAGCTTTAGCTTG
>JAAZIY010000088.1 GCA_012800625.1 Lentisphaerota bacterium | reverse complement strand
CTGTCCCTTCGCCATGCCTATTTGTTCTGAGCAGGCTCCCGGCCTCAGCCAGCTAAGCGCGTCCCATGCGCTTTACTGTCATTTGCAAGGTGCCCGCCCGCCGCTGCCTCAGGCGGCCAGGATTGCCGAGGCGCAGCCCAGTAGTCAGCAGACTGTTGCTGCGCCTCTCTTGCAGGTTAATTCTCTCAGCGTCAGTTTTCCGCTTAGGTCTTCAGGTCTGTTTCGCCGCCGCCGTGCCGAGCTAAAGGCGGTAGACTCGCTCAGTTTTACTTTGGAGGCTGGCGAGACCCTGGCTTTGGTGGGCGAGTCCGGCTGCGGCAAGACCAGCGTGGGCAAGGCCCTGGTCCGGCTGCTGCCGGTCAAGCAGGGCGAGATTCTCCTGAATGGGCGGACCCGCCTGGAGCAGCTTGAAGGCAAGCAGCTCAGAAGTCAGCGCAGGCATATACAGATGGTTTTCCAGGATCCTTATTCGAGCCTGAACCCGCGTCTGAGCGTGGGCGAGAGCATCGAGGAAGGCATGTTGTTGCAGAAATTAGCCGGCAACGCGGCGCAGCGCGCAGAGCGCAAAGCTGAACTCATGCGCCAGGTCGGCCTGCCCGAGCATATGCTAAGCCGATATCCGCATCAGTTTTCCGGAGGCCAGCGTCAGCGTATCGTGATTGCCAGGGCACTGGCTCTGGAGCCGCGCATCCTGGTTTGCGACGAGTGCACCAGCGCCCTGGATGTCTCCGTGCAGGCGCAAATCCTGAATTTATTAAAGGAGATACAGCGCCAGGAAAACCTCGCCTATCTGTTTATCACGCATGACTTGAGCGTGGTGAGCTACCTGGCTGACCGGGTGGCGCTGATGTACCTGGGCAAAATAGTTGAAACCGGCCTGGTTGAAGAGATATTCGCCGGTGCCCGGCACCCCTATACCCAGGCCTTGCTCGAAGCGGCACCGCAGCTAGGCGGCGAGGGCAAGCGCAAACTGCGCTTGGAGGGCGAGGCTCCTGACCCCGCTAAGCCGCCCTCGGGCTGCCCCTTTCATCCGCGCTGCCCCGTGGCGCGTGAGCTTTGCCGACAGCAGTATCCGCCTTTGCAGAGCTTTTCACCCAGCCACAGCTGTCACTGCCATTATCCGCAGGGCTGAAGGGTGGGACGAGTGGGACGAATCTGCCTCAGCCGGCTCCCACTGCTCGACAAGCAAAAACAGGCGCCTCATAAGCCCTTGGTGTGCCTTGGTGTGACTTAGTGTGTCTTAGTGGCCTCCCCCTTATTGGCCTACCGGCCTACCCCGGTATAGTTATTCTATATTCTTGAAGTTACCGCATTTATAGTGTTTTCTTTTCACTGCCAGCATGGCCAGACCGCCGGCGATCACCTCGCGTTGCACCACTACTCCGGCGGGCACTTTCAGGGTAATATTAGAAAAATTCCAGATGAACTTAATGCCCACCTCGACCAGCAGCTCGGCGACCTCCTGGGCATTGGCGGCCGGCACGCAGATAATCGCAATATCGGGCGGAGAATATCCCAGACGCTGCTTGATGCTGGAAATATCATAGACCTCGTGGCTGCGAATCACCTTGCCGATCTTTTCAGCATCGCTGTCAAATACCGACTCGATGCGCAAACCATACAAGTTGAACTCGTCATAACCCAAAATGGCCGAGCCTAGCGAGCCGACGCCAAGCAGAGTGGCGCTCATCATCTCGCTCCAGCCAAGATAATCCTTTATCTTGTCAATCAACTCGTTGATCTCGTAGCCGATGCGGCGGCGCCCAGTAGCGCCGGTCAAGGCAATGTCTTTGCGCACAACGATCAGCTCAATGTCCATGTCCCGCGCAAGATCCGTGGTGGAAACATGGCTGTGCCCCTCCAGACGCAGACGCAAAAGCTGATGCAAATAACAGGGCATGCGACGAATCGTGGGAGAATTCAATACTTTCATACGACCCATGAATTACCTCTATAACTAAAAATCATGCTTGTTATAAAGAATACATCCAAATTCGGCAAGGTCAAGTGAAACCGAAAAATATCATCGCCCATCCCCGTAAAAGCAAATACGGCTGAAAAAAGCAAAGAGCAGCCCGAGAGTCAAGCCGCTCAGGGCAGCATTTTTCCCCAAATAGATATTTTTTTATTAATATTTTTATCCCCGGGACTTGTAAAAAGCCAAAAAAGGTGTATTTTATCTATAATACAAGATTTTTATATTAATACTTTTTTTTCTTGCTTTTGAGGTATTTCTTTGTCTAAGCCATTGATTTGCATTTGCATGGGCAGTTCTTGTTATGCTCGCGGCAACGAGGCCAACCTGGCTTTGCTCGAATCATTTTTAGCGGAGCATGGTTTGTCTGACTCGGTTTGTTTATCTGGTCGTTGCTGTGCCTGTCATTGTTCTTTGGGTCCGAACATCAGCATAGACGGCAAGGTTTACCATCACGTTGACTCTGCCACATTGCTCACTTTACTGCGTTCGAAATTTCTCAGCTCTGATTCTTCCAGCACATGAATTTAGCCTATCCCATTTACACTGCTGACGCTGAATGTCAGGATTGCTTCAAGTGTGTACGTCACTGTCCGGTGAAGGCGATCAAAGTAGTTTCCGGTCACGCTTCAGTGATCAGCGACCTTTGTTTAGCCTGCGGGGAGTGCGTCGAGGTATGTCCGGTTCATGCCAAGAAAGTTCGCGAGGATCTTGGTTCTGTGCGTCAGCTTTTGCAAGGTTCGGCTCCGGTTTATGTTTCTCTGGCCCCTTCCTGGGGCAGCGAATTCAGGGGTTTGCCGGCGGCCAATTTGATTGCGGCGCTGCGTCAGCTTGGCTTTGCCGGGGTCAGCGAGACCGCTTTAGGGGCACAAATTGTTAGTGACAGCTTGGCTTTATCGTTGCGCGAGATGCGCAGCGGGCTGCTGCTATCCTCAGCCTGTCCGGTGATGGTCGACTTTATTCGCAAGTACATGCCTGAGTTCAGCGATTGCATCACGCCGGTGCTTTCTCCAGCGCTCAGTCATGCCCGTTATTTACAGGAGCAATTTGGCGAGCACATCAAGGTTGTTTTCATCGGTCCCTGCATAGCCAAAAAGAACGAGGCGGACCGACGCGGCGAGCTGATCTCCAGCGCTCTCATGTTCAGCAGCCTGCGCCAGTGGTTTAAGGAGAGCAAGATTGCGCCCTGGCAGCTCAGTCCCACTGCCGAAGACTGCTTTGTGCCGGAAAACTCCAGGGAGGGCGCGCTGTACCCCATAGAGGGCGGCATGAACGAAACCCTGAAGGCGCATAGCGGCTGCGAGCACATCAACTACATGGTGGTCTCCGGCATAGATGCTTTGCGTCAGACTCTGGATGGTCTCAGGCCCGAGGATGTCAAGGAGCCGGTATTCATTGAAACACTGGCCTGCATAGGCGGCTGTGTGCATGGTCCGGGCAGCGAGCACTGCTCGCCGGGGCTGCTTGAGCGTCTGCGCATTATCCGCAACACGGATTTCCGCACTGAGCTGCCCGAACGCCGTCTCCCCTCCATTATCGAGGCCTATCCCAGCGCGGCGCTGCCGCAGTCCGATATTTCCCTGCAAGAGCTGCGCGAGGCACTGCAAAGCATAGGCAAGCACAACGAAAAGGACGAGCTTAACTGCGGCGGCTGCGGCTATAACAGCTGCCGCAATTTCGCCCGCGCCCTGCTTGAGGGCAAAGCCGAGCCTAGCATGTGCGTCTCGCACATGCGCAACCTGGCTCAAAAGAAGTCCAACGCCATGCTGCGCTGCATCCCGGCCGGCGTGGTCATCGTCAACAGCGAACTGCAATTGCTGGAATGCAACCGGCGTTTTGCCGAGCTTTGCGGCGGCTCGGCGCCGGAGATTTACGAGCTGGCCCCAGGCATGCCCAAGGCCAGGCTGGAGAAGCTAATACCCTTCGCCGGGCTTTTCGAGGAAGTGCTCAAAAGCGGTCGCGAGCTGTTTAGGGAGGCCGTGAAACTCGAGCAGAGGCTGCTCAATGTGAGCATCTTCAACATAGAGCCAGGGCTGGTGGTGGGCGCCCTGCTCTTTGATGTCACACAGACCGAATTCACCCGCGAACAGATCGCTGAACAGGCCAGGCAAGTCATAGACAAAAACCTGGCCACCGTACAGGACATAGCCTGCAAGCTGGGAGAACACATGGCTGAAACCGAGATACTGCTGCGCTCAATAGCGGAAAACTACGCCGATAAAACCTAGTGGTAGCACTCTTAGTGTGACTTAGTGTAACTTCGTGTGACTTAGTGTCCAACCCCCATCAACAACGAGAAAGCCGAACTGAAACGCATAATGCTAAGCGCCACTGACCAGAGCCTTTTTCTCGATCTTGCTTACAGCCAGTTCTGCAAGCATGGCGAGAATATCTGCGGCGACGCCTTCAGGTTTGAGAAAAACGAGGGCGACGGGCGGATTGTCGCCGTTTTGTCTGACGGCTTGGGCAGCGGCGTGAAGGCCAACATTTTGGCCAGCATGACTGCGAGCATGGCGCTGCGCTTTGCCGGGGTTCCCAACTACAGCATCGTGCACGCCGCCGAGATCATGATGAGTGCGCTGCCCATCTGCCAGCTGCGCAAAATCAGCTACGCCACCTTCACCATTTTGAACTGCGACCCGAGCCGCGCGCTGCGCATCATTGAAATGGGCAACCCGCCATTCATGCTTTTTAGGGAAAACCAGCTACTGGAAATCCCCTATGAGGAGCTCGAGTCTCCACGCTGGCAGCAAAGGCGCATGAGGGTCTATCACTTTGAGGCAAAGGCGCAAGACCGTATCATCTTTTTCTCTGACGGCATCAGCCAGGCAGCTCTGGGAAGCCCGGCCTACCCCTTGGGCTGGCGCAAAAAAGCCTGCGCAGAATACATACTGGATATTTTAGGGCAAAGCCCTGGACTATCCTCACATGAGCTGAGCAACCTGGTGCTTAAAAAAGCGCGCGGTCTCGAACCGCAGCAGCGCAATCAGGACGACATGACCTGCGCCGCGCTTTACTTCAGACAGCCTCGAGAGATGCTGCTCTTTAGCGGCCCGCCCTACGACAGGCGGCATGACCGGGAATGCGCCCGCTTCATTGAGCAGTTCCAGGGCGAAAAGGCGATTTGCGGCGGCACCTCGGCGGAAATTGTGGCCCGCGAGCTAAAGCGCGAGCTGCGCATGAACCTGGAGAGTTTTTCCAATGATATGCCCCCCATGTCGGCCATGCCCGGCATAGACCTGGTCACCGAGGGTATCTTCACGCTGACCAAGGCGGCGGGCTACCTCGAAAAAGGCGAGCAGTTCATGCCCAACAACCCGGCCGGCAAGCTGGCTGAAATGCTCAGACGCAACGATTACATCCACTTTCTAGTGGGCACACGCATCAATGAGGCGCACCAAGACCCCAATCTGCCCCAGGAGCTGGAGCTGCGGCGCAACATCGTGAAGCGTATCGCCGAGCTACTGCAGAAAAAATATCTCAAGAAAATTGACATCAAATACGTGTAGCAGACAACATTTTAAGCCAAAAAACTTAGACTTTTCACTTCAAGCGGAGAAAAAAATGCAAGCAAGCCTAGAGAAGACACGCGGCATGGTAGAACACCTGGCCGCGGTCAACGCCATACTGGACAAACACGGCAATGATGCCAAGCAGCTCATCGCCATACTGCAGGAGGCCCAGGATGTGTACAAGTACCTGTCCAAGGATGTCATCAGCTACATCGCCACCAGCCTGGACCTGCCGCTGGCCCATATCTACGGCGTGGCCACCTTTTATGCCCACTTTTCGCTGCAAGCCAAGGGCAAGCATATCATCAAGCTCTGCGACGGAACCGCCTGTCACGTCAAAAAATCTACCGCCATACAAGAGCATATCGAGAAAAAGTTCAATCTCAGCGAAGATAAGCCGACCAGCGACGACGGGCTTTTCACCCTCGAGCTGGTCAGCTGCCTAGGCGCCTGCGGACTGGCGCCGGTCTGCGTTATAGACGACGAGGTTCACGGGCAGGTCACCCCCAAGATGATTGACGACATACTCGAGCGCATCATAGCCGAGGAAAAAACCGCCGCCGCCAAGGAGGAGAAATAAGATGCAGAATAAGACAAGCATATTACCGGACCTGGAACAGATGGCTCAGCACTACCTGAGCCAGGAGGCTCAGCTGAAACGAAGGATCATCGTCTGCGGCGGCACCGGCTGCATCGCCAATGGAGCCTTGAAGGTGCGCGATGCCATCTGCGCCGAAATGGCCAAAAGCGGCCTAAAGACGGTCATCGACCTGCAAGAGTGTGAAGACCACCAGGATGAGACCTATTTCTCCAAAAGCGGCTGTCAGGGCTTCTGTCAGATGGGACCGATTTTGCGCATAGAGCCGGAGGGTATCTTCTACTGCAAGGTAAAGCCCGAGGACGCCGCCGAGATCGTCAATGTCACCTTGAAAAACAACGAGATCATCGAGCGTTTGGTATACATAGACCCAGTCAGCGGCAAGGCTTGCCGCCATGAGAACGAAATAGACTTCTACACCATGCAAAACCGCGTGGTGCTGCACAATTGCCTCATAGAGCCGGATAATATCGAGGAGTATATCTCCAGAAAAGGATATGTGGGCGCACGCAAAGCGCTATGCGAAATGAGTCCCGAGCAGGTCTGTCAGCTCATCATTGACTCCGGACTGCGCGGCAGAGGCGGCGGCGGCTTCCCCAGCGGGCTTAAATGGAAGCTCACTCTGGACTCGCAGGGCGACAAAAAATACGTTATCTGCAATGGTGACGAGGGTGACCCGGGTGCCTTTATGGACCGTTCCCTGCTCGAGGGCAACCCGCACGCCGTCATCGAGGGCATGATTATCGCCGCCAAGGCCATAGAAGCCGACGAGGGTGTCGTCTATGTGCGTGCCGAGTACCCCTTGGCGGTGCGGCGCATGCGCAACGCCATACAGCAGGCGCAGGAATGCGGGCTGCTCGGGACGAACCTGTTTGACAGCGGCTTTAATTTCAAGCTGCGTATCATGGAGGGCGCCGGAGCCTTCGTCTGCGGCGAGGAGACCGCCCTGATCGCCTCCATTGAAGGCAAGCGCGGCATGCCCAGCCCCAAGCCCCCCTTCCCGGCTCAAAGCGGACTTTTCGGCAAGCCCACTCTCATCAACAATGTCGAGACTCTGGCCAGCATACCCTATATCCTGGTGGAGGGCGCGGCGGCCTTCCGCTCGCTGGGCACCGAGAAGTCGCCGGGCACCAAGACCTTCGCGCTGACCGGACACGTGGCCAACACCGGACTTATCGAGGTGCCCTTCGGCAGCACGCTGCGCGACATAGTTTACAAGATAGGCGGCGGGGTCACCGACAATGATGGCAAGGTGAGCGGCGAGGACTTCAAGGCCGTGCAGATAGGCGGACCATCCGGCGGTTGCCTGACCCCGGAGCTGCTAGACCTGCCGCTGGACTTCGACTCGCTGAAGGAGGCCGGCGCCATGATAGGCTCCGGCGGCCTGGTGGTCATGAACAATCAGACCTGCATGGTGAAGATTGCGCGTTTCTTCATGCGCTTCACGCAGAATGAGTCCTGCGGCAAATGCGTGCCCTGCCGCGAGGGCACCAAGCAGATGCTCGCCCTGCTCGATGACATTATCGAGGGCAAGGCCGACGCCGATACGCTCGAGCTTCTAGAGCAAACCGCCGAGGCCGTGCAGCTTGGCTCGCTCTGCGGCCTGGGCAAGACCGCCCCCAACCCGGTGCTCTCGACCATGCGCTACTTCCGCGAGGAATATGAGGCACACGTCTTCAAGAAAGTCTGCCCAGCAGGCGAATGCAAAGCGCTGGCCAAGCCGGAAATCATCGCCGAACTATGCATAGGCTGCGGCGCCTGCAAAAGGAAATGCCCAGTGGACGCCATAACCGGCGAGCTGAAAAAACCGCATTACATAGACGTGGACAAGTGCATCCGCTGCGGCGCCTGCAAGGCGGCCTGCCGCTTCAAAGCCATAGTCGGAGTCTAAGCCTGGCACAGAAAGCAGACATAGACACGAGGCAAATCATCAAAGCCAATTCTGGAGGAGTAGATAAGATCATGGTGGAAACAATCAATAAAACCCTTACTGTCAACGGCAGGGAAGTCAGCATTGAGCAGGAGCGCAATCTCCTGGAGCTAATTCGCAAGGCCGGCATAGAAATCCCTACCTTCTGTTATCATTCCGAACTAAGCATCTACGGTGCCTGCCGTCTTTGCATCGTCGAGGTAGAGGGTCGCGGCGTGGTCGCCTCCTGTTCGGTGAAGCCCGAGCCAGGTATGGTAATCCAAACCGAGACCAAGGCTATCCGCAATATGCGCAAAATCAACATCGAGCTGCTGCTGGCCAATCATAAGCGCGAGTGCCCCACCTGCACACGCAGTGAAAACTGCGCTCTGCAGGACCTGGCGCACCGCCTGGGCGTGCAGGAGGTACGCTTCAAGGCGCCGCGCGTGGAGGAGCCGCTGGATGAAAGCTCGCCCTCGCTCACCAGAGACCCCAACAAGTGCGTACTCTGCGGAGACTGCGTGCGCGTCTGTGCTGAAATCCAGGGCATCGGCGCCATTGACTTTGTCTCGCGCGGCTCCAAGGCCAAGGTGGCGCCAGCCTTCGAGGCCGGCATAGGTACGCTGGAGTGTGTCAACTGCGGTCAATGCGCCGCGGTCTGCCCGACGGGCGCGCTGATTCCCAAGCAGGACTGCGAGCCGGTCTGGGAGGCTCTGTATGACCGCAGCAAGACCGTGGTGGTGCAGATAGCGCCGGCGGTGCGCGTGGCCATAGGCGAGAGCTTCGGGGCGCAGCCTGGCGAAAATGTGGCAGGCAGGCTGGTTGCCGCACTGCGTCTAATGGGCTTCAAGCATATCTATGACACCAGCTTCACTGCTGACATGACCATATTCGAGGAGGCTAACGAGCTTTTCGAGCGCCTGCAGAAGGGCAAGAATCTGCCGCTGTTCACCAGCTGCTGTCCGGCCTGGGTGAAGTATGCCGAGACCTACTTCCCCGAGATGCTGCCCAATGTCTCCAGCTGCCGCTCGCCCCAGGCCATGTTTGGCTCCCTGGCCAAGAAGGTGCTGCCGGAGCAGCTGGGCTGCAAGCGCAAAGACCTGGTAGTGGTCTCCGTGATGCCCTGCACCGCCAAAAAATTCGAGGCCAAGCTGCCGAAATACATTGTGGACGGCGAGCCGGAGGTGGACATCGTTATCAGCACCAGTGAACTGCAGCGCATGATCAACTCCTTGGGCATTAAACTCATGGAGCTGGAACCCGAGGCCTTTGACATGCCCATGGGCTTCGCCACCGGCGGCGGAGTCATCTTCGGCAACTCCGGCGGAGTGATGGAGGCGGCGCTGCGCTACGTGGTCGAGAAGCTTGAAGGCAAGCCCCTGGAGAAGGTTGACTTCAAGCAGGTGCGCGGGCTGCAGTCGCTCAAGGAGGCCAGCCTGAATGTGGCCGGTCAACAAATCAACGTGGCTGTGGTGCATGGTTTGGCCGCCACCAAGAAGCTGCTGCTGGACATCAAGAGCGGCAAGGCCGACTATCATTTCGTCGAGGTCATGGCCTGTCCTGGCGGCTGCATCTCCGGCGGCGGCCAGCCACAGGGCGGCGAGCGCCTGCGTCGTCAGCGTCAACAAGGCCTATACCATGCCGACAAGACTCAGCAGCTGCAAAAGCCGCAGGACAACTACCTGGTGCAGCGCTACTATGACGAGCAGCTAGGCGGCGCGCCGGGCAGCCGGCAGGCACACAAGCTACTGCACACCGAGTACCAGAACCGCAGCCAGATATTTGACGCCAAGCTGCCCATTATGCGCGGCAGCCAGGAGCGGCGCCTGCCCATCACGGTCACTATCTGCGCCAAGCAGGACAACTGCCCCGGACAGCTGCTCCTGGGCATGCTTAGCGACTACGTGAAGAAAAACGACTATCTGCCCTGGGTGGACCTGGACGCCGCCTTCTCCTCGCGCCAGTCCAAAGACGGCACCATCAGTGTCAGCGTGGGCGAACACATGGTGGAGCGCAGCAAATTCCGCAATGCCCAGAATACACTGGAGCAATTGGAGAACCAGGCCGCCTTCAAAAAGATCACCAAGCTTATAGACCAGCAGTTGGCGGCATTGCGCCAATAACCGAGCGCGCCAAACTCCCCCAGGCGCCGCTGTCAGAAGCTTCCTCCAGAGCCAATGACAGCGGCGCCTTTTTACTGCTACCCGCTCCTTGCTCTCCCCTTTTTTGGACACTAAGTCACACTAAGTCACATGCGGTTTACTCGCCTAGACCCACACTAGCCCAGAGGTCTTTTTCATCTATTTTGCCCTAGCAACCATTTTGCGCTTGACATTTTCCAAAGCGTTGTTATACTATT